>JALYLO010000047.1 GCA_030774175.1 Actinomycetota bacterium | reverse complement strand
GGCTCGTTCGGTGCCGGCCTGACCCGCTTCCTCACCGGCCGCGGCGAGCGGGTGCTCGAGGTCGGCCGGTTGCGGCGGGAGCGCAGCTCGGGCGGCAAGACCGACGCACTCGACGCCGTCCGCGCCGCGCGGAGTGTGCTTACAAGCGAGCGGCCCGCGACACCGCGGGCCGGCGGCGAACGCCAGGGATTGCAGGCATTGGTGGCCGCCCGCGAAGGCGCGGTCAACGCCAAGCGTGCCGGCCTCTGTCAGCTGCGAGACCTGCTGATCACAACCCCTGAGCCGCTACGCAGCGAGCTGCGGCCGCTCACCCGTGCACGGCTTCTGCAACGCCTCGCGGCGACACGACCCGGCGGCGGACGCGATCCCGAGCTGCGCGGCAGCACGCTCGCGCTGCGCTCGATCGCCCGGCGCGTGCTGCAGCTGACAGCCGAGGAACGAGAGCTCGCCAGGGAGATCGAGGCGCTCACGCGCAAGCTCGCCCCGCAGCTGCTCGACCAGCCCGGCGTTGGACCGCACGCCGCGGCGCAGCTCGTCCTCTCCTGGTCGCACCAAGGACGGATCAGCTCCGAGGCAGCGTTTGCACGGCTCGCCGGCGCCGCCCCGATCCCGGCCTCCTCCGGGCAGACAGTCCGCTACCGCCTCGACCGAAGCGGCGACCGCAAACTCAACCGCGCGCTGCACATGATCCTCGTCACCCGCAAACGCTCCCACCCCCCGACGATCACCTACATCGAACGACGCCTGCAAGAAGGCAAGACCCGACGCGAAGCCAACCGCTGCCTCAAGCGCTACCTCGCCCGCAGCCTCTACCGCCTACTCGAACACGGAGCACCAACGGCGACTTGACAAACATAGAAGCATCACTGGGTTTGCTGCCAGCCGAAACTCATGACCATTCTCATGACCAGGCCTGGCGGCTACGCGACGACGCGGTACACCTGGAACACCTCGGCGTACTCGCGGTTCACGTTGACGCCGTGCATGCGCGCGACGTTCCAGACGTACTCGGCGTTCGCGTAGCGGCGGTGCTGCTGTGAGGCGTACTTCTCGAGCGCGGCGACCTTGCGTTCGACGTGCCGCTGCTCGAGCGCCAGGTAGGCCTGGTAGCTGAAGTCGAAGTTGTTCCACGGGATCTCGTAGCCGAAAATCGTCGTGCGCTTGAAGGCGCGCAGGCCTTCGCTTGCGATCGTCTGGTGGTCCTGGTGCACGTCGTGGTGCGACGGCATGAACACACACTCCGGCCGCCAGTCGTTCCAGATCGCGATCAGGAGCTCGAGGATCTGCTGGCGATGCTCGGGAAACGTGCGCACGTCGAAGTCGTGCACGGTCAGGTTTCCAGGCGGGATGCCGATCTCGGCCGTCGCCTCGCGCACTTCGCGAGAGAGCGTGTCGGGCGGGAAGCCTTCCGGCAGCGAGCGCGTGGCGATCGAGAACGCGACGTAGCGCACGTCGGCGCCCGCCTCGACGAGCCGTGCCATCGTGCCGCCGCAGCCGAACTCACCGTCGTCGGTATGCGGCGCGAGCACGAGTGCGCGCTCGACGGATCCGATCACGCGGGCGCCTCGGCAGCCGAGTCGGCGCGCGCGCCGACCACGACGAGCGCGAGCAGCCCCCAGAACGTGGGGTCCTCGAAAAGCGCGTTGTAGAAGAGGCAGTGCACGAGGATCGCGACCAAGGCTAGTCCGAAGGCGAGACGGGCGGTTCCGTCGAAGCCGCGGCCGAGACGCCGGAAGGCGAGCGCGAGCGCCGCCGCGACGAGCCAGGCGAAGAGCAAAAGCCCGGGAAGGCCGGTTTCGGCTGCGACAGTGATCGGCGTGGTGTGCGACGCGGCGGCTTTCGGCTCCTTGCCTCGCAGGTGCACGAGGTCGGCGTACGCTCGCCGGAACCCGCCGACGCCGACGCCGACGACGGGATGGTCGAACGCAACCCTGATCCCCTTCGAGACGAGGGTGGAGCGGCCGCCGGTCGCGTTGGCGAGCGTCGCCTTGTGGCTGATCGCCGGTGACGCGACCGCCCCCGCCACGAGGGCGGCGACTGCGATCGCGACCAGGAAGAGACTCCGCCACCGCCACACCACCACCGCGGCGATCGTCACCGCCACGAGCAGGGCGGCGAAGCTCGACTGGGAGAACGAGGGCAAGAGCCCGGCCCACGTGATCCCGATCGCCAGCGCCGCGGCCACCGACCAGAGCGGGTCGCGGCGCGCGAGCACGACGACGAGGCTCGCGAGGATCGCGATCACGAGGAAGCGTCCGTAGATCGACGGGTCGTAGAACACCGAGTTGACGCGGTAGAACCAGCCGCTCGGCGCGTAGGCGTTGTCGACGCGCACCTTCGGGTTCCAGAAGATGTTCCGGGTCTCGTACTGCACGACGCCGATCGCCGCGAAGACGACCCCCATCGCCGCGAGTTGCACGTAGAGCGTCAGCACCCAGGCGCGCGACCAGACGAGTCGCGCGAGCGCGACCGCCAGGAGCCCGAACGGCAGGACGAAGAACAGGAGCTCGATCGCACCCTGGCGGACGTCCTTGCTCCACAGAAACGACACACCCGTCCAGCCGACAAGGAGAGCGAGCGGCCAGGAGAGGCCCCCGAGCTCGCGCGAGCGGGGGTCGTCGCCGAAGAGCTCCCACGCGAGCGCGACCGCCGCAACGACGACGACGGCGTACAACGGCAGCAGCAGGTTCGCCTGCGTCGACCCGACGTGAACCGGGATTCGCGCAGGCACGCACGCGAGCACCGCCAGTGCGAGCGTCCAGGGCGCGCTCAGCACGACCCATGCGCCGAGGCCGGCGGCGACCAGCCCGAGAACCGCCGCAGCTGCGAGCACGCGGTGGTGCCCGTGCGGCGCGAGGTAGGCCGTCAGCGTCGCGCAGCCGAGCGCCCAGGCGGCGAGGCCGCCGACCCGCAGGTCGCGGCGCGTCGCCACGAGCAGCACACCCAGGCCGACTGCGCCGACGGCGCCGCCGAGTTGTGCCATCCACGCGCTCACGCCACCACCACGGAGCACTTCGCAGCGTGCTCGCCGGCGTACACGTACAGCCGGTAGACGCCCGCCGCCTTGGGGGCGCGGAAATGGAGGGTGCCCCGCCGCTGCACGCCGCTCGCGCCATGCAGCCGCCAGTTGACCGTCGGATAGTCCGTCGAGACCCGAAGCGCGAAGTGCCCGCCCGGCCTCACGACGACGCGGTCGCGGGCCAGCGTCAGGTAGCGGATTTGCGCGATCGCAAACGGGAAGCCCTTGGCAACGTTGCCAGCCTCGTCCTGCGCGGAGGCGGCGAGGAGGTAGCGGCCCGGGCGCGCCGGTCGTCCCTTCAGCTTTCCGTTCCAGAAGAGCTCGCCGGCCTGCTTCTGCCCGCGCGTGAACTCGACCTGCCGGCCGCGCACGGAGAGGATCCCGTGCGCGCGCTCGTCGACGGTGTAGTGCACGGTGAAGCTGTCGTGCCGGCCGTCACCGTCAGGCGACAGGATCGGGTAGAGCGGATGGTGAACGGTGATCACGGGCGGCTTCGTGTCGATCCGGATGGGGCTCGGCAGCACGATCGTCCGGTGCGAGCGCGCGAGCTTCACGACGGGCATGTAGACGCCGTCGGGCTCGACGATCCCGTCGTCGGCGACGCCGTCCCAGACGAGGTCGAGGTTCGAACCGCCGCGATACGTCCGGTTCGTGAGCACGTTGCGGACATCGGTCCCGTGCTTGTCCTCGATCCAGACCGAGATCCGCTCACGCTTGCGCAGCCGGAACTTGATGTGGGCGACCGGAATGGCCTTCCCGGCCGGTGAGAAGACCGGATCGACCTTCGTACGAAGGATCGGCGAGTGCTCGAGCTTGGCGCCCTCGGTGATCGCGAAGGCCACAGCGGTCGCCGCGAGCAGGGCGAGGACGATCGCCGTCGACAGGACCCGGGCCACGCCCGGACGATTCTACGCGGCGT
The DNA here is from genome assembly GCA_030774175.1 of Actinomycetota bacterium. The sequence goes on along the minus strand of JALYLO010000047.1, from coordinate 2,350 downwards.
CGGGCGCGGGCACGCGCCGCTGCTGCAACTGACGGATCGACCAGACCACGAAGAGCACCGCGCCGAGGCCCACGCCGGCCTCGATGATCGTAGTGGCGGCGGGCACCTCGACCAGCTTGATTCCGGACAGCACGAGCATGAAGGCGAAGGCGATCCGCAAGGCGCGCTCCGGCAGGATCCCGACCGTCGCGCCCGCGAGCCCGAATTGCCAGGTCAAGCGATGGGCTCGGGCGGCAGCGGGCAGGAGACGAACGGCGTGCCGCGCAGCAGGCAGCCGAGCTTGTACGCCTCGCACCCGGTGCAGAAGCCGGTCACCGCCGCGAGCAGCGCCAGCGCTCCGACGAGCAGGCCGAGGCCGACACCGAGCCCGTGCAGGCCCGATGCGTAGGCGACCGACGCAGCGGCGAGCACGACGAGCCCGACGATGTTCGCCGCCCGCGGCGGTCGGGAGTCCTCGAGCGGCCCCTCGCCGAAGCGCGGCTGGATCAGCTCGAAATAGAGCAGGCACGGCAGGCAGAACCGCCGTCCGAAGCCGAGGCCAACGGCGAGCTGGAACGCGAGGAGGGCGAGCAACCACCACCAGCCGGTCGCGACCGCGAGCACCGACACGACGGCGACGACCGCCTGGTTCGTCCGGGGCGCACGAGAGTCGATCACCGCCGTGTCCCGGTACGGGTCGGCGCGGCGGCTCACGACGTCGCCTCGACGACCATGCCCGCGCCGACGGTGTCGTTGGTCGACTCGTCGATCAGAATGAAGGAGCCGGTCCACCGATTCGCCTTGAACGGATCGACCACGAGCGGCTCGGCGAGCCGGAAGCGGACCATGCCGAGGTCGTTCAGCTCCATGCGCCCGGGCGTCGGGCGATCCTCGAGCGTTTCGATGTCGACCACGGAGACGATCTCCTCCGCACGCGCCGGCACTGTGCGCGTCGTCTGCTTGATCAGCAGGCGCGCTCGATCCTCGAGCGGCTTGTCCGCCATCCAGCAGACGCGCGCGACGAGCTCGCGGGCCACGACCGGCGGGCGCTCGGGATCGGCCAGGAGGTCGCCGCGCGAGACATCGACGTCGTCCTCGAGCAAGAGCGTCACCGACTCGTCGGGCAGCGCCTCCTCGCGGGCCTCGCCGGCGATCTCGACTGCGGCGACGCGCGTCCGCACGCCCGAGGGCAGCACGACGACCTCGTCACCTGCGCGCCAGACGCCGCTTGCGACCTGGCCCGCGTACCCCCGATAGTCGTGGTGCTCGTCCGCCATCGGACGGATCACCCACTGCACCGGGAAGCGGCGGTCGTCGAGGTTGCGGTCGGCGGCGACCTCGATGCCTTCGAGGTGCTCGAGGAGGGTCTGGCCCGCGTACCAGGGCATCGCATCCGTCCTCTTTACGACGTTGTCTCCCTTGAGCGCAGACACGGGGATCGCCGTTGCGTCGTGCACACCGAGCAGCGACGTCAGCTCGGCGAGCTCGCGCGCGATCTCGTCGAAGCGCTCCTCGGCGAAATCGACGAGGTCCATCTTGTTGACCGCGTACACGACGTGCGGCAGCTCGAGCATCGCGGTGATGTACGAGTGCCGGCGGGTCTGCTCGATCACGCCCTTGCGCGCATCGACGAGGATCACCGCGACGTCGGCTGTCGACGCCCCCGTGACCATGTTGCGTGTGTACTGGACGTGGCCGGGCGCGTCGGCAAGCTGGAAGCGTCGACGAGGCGTGACGAAGCCGCGGTACGCGACGTCGATCGTGATCCCCTGCTCGCGCTCGGCGCGCAGGCCATCGGTCAGGAGTGCGAGGTCGACGTAGTCGTGGCCGCGCCGGCGCGAGGCGTCTTCGATGTGCTCGAGCTGGTCGACGAGGATCTGCTTCGTGTCGTAGAGCAGCCGGCCGATCAGCGTCGACTTGCCGTCGTCGACCGAGCCGGCCGTGACGAGGCGCAGCAGCTCGGCGTCGAGGTACTCCTTGCTCGTGGCCACTAGAAGTACCCCACGCGCTTCCGGTCTTCCATCGCGGCCTCGGAGACACGGTCGTCGGCGCGCGTCTCGCCCCGCTCGGTGACGCGCGTCGCAGCGATCTCGCCGACGACCTCCTCGATCGAGCCTGCATCGCTGACGACGCCGCCGGTGCACGTCATGTCGCCGACGGTGCGGAAGCGCACGGTGGCGCGGAACGGCTCCTCGTCGGGAAAGCGCTCGACGAAGTCCGAAGCGGCGTAGAGCATCCCGTCGCGCCTGAAGACGTCGCGCTCGTGCGCGAAGTAGATCGGCGGCAGCTCGAGCTCCTCGCGCGCGATGTACTGCCACACGTCGAGCTCCGTCCAGTTCGAGATCGGGAAGACACGGATGTGCTCGCCCTT
>JALYLO010000046.1 GCA_030774175.1 Actinomycetota bacterium | reverse complement strand
TCATGGGCTTCATGCCGTACACCTGCTCGTTATCGAGGGGGATGAGAAACATGTTCTCGCGGAACTTTTCCCAGTGGCCAGACGTGACCCAGAGCGCCTTGTCGTAGATGAGCGGGGTCTTCACCTCGACGTAGCCGCGCTTGGAGATCTCGCGGCGACGCAAGTCCTCGAGCTCGTTCCAGATCACCATCCCTTTCGGGTGCCAGAACGCCGAGCCCGGCGAGTGCTCGTCGAAGTGAAAGAGATCGAGCTGGACGCCGAGCCGGCGGTGGTCGCGCTTGCGCGCCTCCTCGAGCAGCTCGAGGTGGCGGTCGAGATCGTCCTGCGAGTAGAACGCCGTGCCGTAGATTCGAGTGAACTGTTTGTTGTGCTCGTCGCCGCGCCAGTACGCGCCGGCGAGGCCGGTCAGCTTCAGCGCCTTGATCGGCTTCGAGTCCTGGAGATGAGGACCGCGGCAGAGATCCGTGAAGTCGCCCTGCGTGTAGAGACTGATCTGTCCTTCCGCCGTGTCGACGAGCTCGAGCTTGTACGGCTCGTCCTCGGCTGCGAACCTCGCTTTGGCCGCGTCGGCGCTGACTTCCTCGCGCGACCACTCCCGCCCTTCCTTCAGCTCGCGACCGATTTCGTCCTCGATTCGCTCGAGGTCGTCTTCGTGGATCGGCTCGAGGAACTCGAAGTCGTAGTAGAAGCCGTTGTCGATCGGCGGCCCGATCGCGATCTTCACGCCCGGGTAGAGGCGGCGCACCGCCTCCGCGAGAAGGTGCGCGGACGAGTGGCGGAGGACGGAGAGCGCGTCGGCATCGTCCTTGTCGCGCGTGGTCAGGATCTGGATTCGCTCTCCGTCGGAAAGCGGTAGGCGCAGGTCCTTGACCTGCCCGTTCGAGCGGACGAGCACGGCCTGCTCGGCGAGCTTGGGGCCAATCGCGCGTGCGGCGTCGAGGCCGGTCGCGCCGTCCGGCAGCTCGAGCTTCGACCCGTCAGGCAGGACGACGTTCACGGCAGCACCAGGTTCAAAACCAGCAGAGCATAGATGGGACGCAGGAGCGCGCCTCACGGCGCGAGGCGACGGCTTTCAGCGGCGCGTGTCCCGGAACATCACGTGAAAAGCGTACCTGGCGCGTCTTACGTGCGCCAGGTTGGCCCTAGCCCTCCCAGACCATGAGCACCCACGACGCCGGGTGCTCGTCGTCCGCCGGCCGCCTTTCCGCTTCGACGAATCCAGCCTTGCGCCACGCGCGGATCGCGCGCTCGTTGGACGCGTACGGGTCGACGGTGATGCGCGTCCACCCGCGCTCGTCGCGCAGGTGGTGTACGAGTGCGAGCGCCGCATCGGGGCCTAAGTCGCGTCCGCGTGCCGCCGGAATCAGGAACATGTCGATCCCTCCGGCGTCGCCTTCCCGCCACGCCTGCAGGTAGCCGACAGGCTCACCGTCCGCTTCGACGATGAAGCCGTCGACGTCCGGCCGCTGCAGCCGTTGCAGCATCTCCTCGCGTGTGAACGTCTCGCCGTCCCAGTAGCGAGAGACTTCCGGGTCGGCATGCCACTCCACGAGCAGGTCGGCATCCGTATCCGTCGCGCGACGCAGAGTCGTCAGCGCACCGCTGACCACTCGAAGTCCCACATGACATCGTCGTCGTTCGGCCGCGTGCCGCCGACCGACTCGTAGAGGCGCATCGCCGCCGCGTTCGACGCATTCGTGAGGACGAAGCCTGTCTCGATGCCGCGAGCGCGGGCGATCTGCGCGAGCTCACGCAGCAGCCGCGCGGCAATTCCCTGTCGGCGGGACGCGACATCAACGTCGATCTCGTAGACGAAGAGAATCGATGGATCGCCGTGGCGACGTGGCAGCTCGTAGCCGAAGACAAAGCCAATCGGCGCGCCCTCATCGTCGAAAGCGACGAGGAAGATCGTGCGCTCGTCCGCCAGCAGCGCGGTTTGCGGCTTGCTCGTGGCAAGGATCGCGACTACGTCCTCGTCTCCCTTGCGCAACCGGCGAACTTCCATTCCTCGATTGTCGCCGAGGCGGAGGCGGTAGACGCACCGATATTCGTCTAGGGTTCACCCGCTGGGGTCCATTCCAAGGGGAGGCACGAATGAAATTTGCGAGAGCAGGACTGCTGCTTGCGGCAGCGGCGGCGCTCGGCGTCGTTCTGATCGGAAGCGTGGGCGCACGCCCTTCGCTTCCGGAGGGCGGCATGGCGAAGAAGCGGTCGGCGACCGCTGACGTCGCCGGCTACGACAAGCAGCACGGGCCGCATGGGGACTACGAGTGCACGGCGACCTCGGGCGGTGCCAACACGAACCTGGACTGCGACGACCCGTTTCCGAACAACGAGCCTGACATCGAGGTCGATCCCGCAAATCCGCTGCACATGGTCGCGAGCTCGAACGACTACGGCTCCTGCTGCGACCAGTACTACACGACGTTCGACGGCGGGCAGACGTGGGCGACCGGGAACATGTCGATCGAGAAACCACTGAAGATCGGCAGCGA
>JALYLO010000045.1 GCA_030774175.1 Actinomycetota bacterium | reverse complement strand
TTGCAGCCTGCTCTGCAGCGCCTCGCTCTCGGCACTCGCGTTCATCAAGGGACCCGCCGCCGCGCCCATCGCGACGAGAAACGCCGCGCACGAGACCGCGAGCAGACCGACGCGATGCCGCACGAGTGCAAGCGGCGCCTTCGCCCAGAGCGCGCGTGGCATCAGCCGATTATGCTGCCAGGCGAAGGACGACCGGGGGAAGCGCGGCCTGGATCGGCACCGATGCGGTGCCCCTAGCGGGCGTTGATCAAGCCGCTAGGCGGCCGTCAGACGAGCATGGATCTCTCGCGTCAGCGCCTCGATCTTCTCCGTCAGCTGCTTGTCCTGTTGAGTGAGCTGCGTGTTCGATTCGAGCAGCGCCTTCAGTTCGTCGGTCTCGGCCTTGATCGAAGCCTCGCGCTCCTGCATGCGTTTCGAACACGACGGGAGTTGGTTCGCCGGCGGTCATGCCAACACCGGCAAGGCCGCCCTCCTCGGCCCGGGAATCGATTGCGACGCGCTAGGTTGTCCCGAGCGTCCCCGTGCTCGACTCCCGCACGAGCCCCGCATTGGTGAAAGGAATACGTCCATGCAGAAGAGATTGGTCACGCGCTACGCGATGCGGTCCGCTGAGGCGGCGGATGAGAACCAGCGACGAGTCGAAGGGGTCTTCGCCGAGCTGGCGGCGGCCAAGCCTGACAGCGTGAGCTACATCGTCCTGCGGCTCGCGGACGATTCTTTTGTGCATGTGTCGTTCCACAACCACGGCGATGACGAGGTGAACCCAATCGCCTCGACGGCTGCTTTTGCGCATTTTCAGCAGGACCACGCCGATCGCCGGCAGGGCGGCGTCGACCAGCAGACCGCACAGCTGGTCGGTGCCTATATCACGACCATCGACTGAGGCCCGTGACTGTTCCCATCGACGACTCGCTGGAAAGCATCGACTGGGCGCAGGCGAAAGCCGACTTGGCGGCCGACAACTTCGACAACGGCCGGTCGCCCGAAGCCCTGCGCCGTTCGTTCCACCAGTCGACTCACGTTGCGTTCGCTCGCTCGGAGGGCCGGGTCGTCGGGATGGCACGCCTCCTCTCCGACAGCGTCTGCAACGCCTACCTCCTCGACGTCTGGACCGCCTCGGCTTACCGCAGACGAGGCATCGCCTCGGCGATGATTCGCCACCTGCTCGAGCAGGTGCCGGGCCAGCACATGGGCCTCCAGACCGACGACGCTCGGCTTTTCTACCAATCGCTCGGCTTTCGGTCCCAGCCCGAGTTCTGGTCGATCGTTTCCGGCTCATGGCTCGACAACGACGCGAACCGCTGAACGGCGAAGAGCTCGCGGCGCAGCAGCTATCTGCGCTCGCTCAGGTTGGCGAGCTTCTCGATCGGGCCGGGTACGCGTACTGGCTCTTTGGCGGCTGGGCGGTCGACTTCCACGTCGGCGCGATCACGCGAAGACACGACGACATCGATCTCGCGGTCTGGCTTCATGAAGTTCCCGAAGTGGGGGCCGTGCTGGAAGCAGATGGCTGGCAGCACAAGCCGTCCGGGGAGGACGACGGTGGTACCGGCTACGAGCGTGGGCCGGTCCGACTCGAACTGACGTACCTCATACGTGACGATGGCGGGCGGATCTTCATACCCCTGCGCGGCGGAAACGCGTTGTGGTCGGAGGAGCCGCTCGGGAACGCCGTGCGCGAGCTGCTCGGAGCTCGTGCGCGCGTGGTCGGTCTCGTTCTGCTGATGCGTGGCAAGTCATCGCCCCGGGGCGATGATGACGCAGCGGCCAAGGACAACGCTGATTACCTGACGCTGTCACGCATCGCCCCGTAGACGACTCCCAGCTGCGAGATCAGGGCGTCGACGCGAAGGAGTTAGGTCAGAGCAGCAGCCCCATCTCGAGGGCGTCCCAGAGCTCGCCGCTCTCGCGCCGGTAGTGCTTGACCCGGCGCCCCTCCTCGACGAAGCCGAACTTGCGGTACAGCGCGATCGCGGCGGCGTTGTGCGCGAAGACAGAGAGGCTCAGCTTGTGCAGGCCGTGCTCGCGCGCCCACTCGATCGCTGCCGCGAGGAGCGCCGAGCCCACACCGTGCCCGCGCCACTCGCGCGCGACCGCCATGCCGATCTCGCCGAACCCGTGCCTGCTCCGCTCGATGTGCATGGAGCCGACGATCTCGGTGCCGGCGACCGCGACGAGCGTGCCGTCGAGCGTCCAGCCGGCGGCGCGCGCCTCGATGTCGACGGGCGGCTCCGAGGCGATTCCGTCGCGCTCCTCAGCGACCGCGGCGAACAGAACCGCAAGCGGCAGGCGGTCGTCGTCGCGCCCCGGGCGGATCTGGAACGACATCTCGGGCACGTGCAGATCCTCTCACCCCAAATCGCGGAGTTGAACAGATCCGTGTGCGTTAATGGAGAGATGCCCGCGGCCGACCAGGTCGAGATTCGCCGTCTTTGTGGAGCCGAGTTACAGGCATCGCTTGACGGGCTCGCGGGCGTCCTTGCCGATTGCGTTGCCGGAGGTGCGTCTGTCAGCTATCTGGCGCCGTTCTCACACGAGCAAGCGCGAGCCGCATTCGAAGTGATGGCCGCCGACGTCGAGACGGGCCGCCGGCTGCTTCTTGCCGCGTTTGCCGAGGGCGAGCTGGTCGGCTCGGTTCAGGTGATCCTGGCGCTGCCACCGAACCAGCCGCACCGTGCGGAGATCGCAAAACTGCTCGTTCACCGGTCGGCACGCAAGCGGGGCATTGCGCAACTGCTCATGGAGCAGGGCGAGTCGGAAGCTCGGGCGGCAGGCAAGACCCTGCTCGTGCTGGACACGGTGACCGGTGACGACGCCGAGCGTCTGTACGCGCGACTCGGCTGGACGAGGGTCGGCGTGATCCCCGGCTACGCCCTCTATCCGGACGGGCGCCCGTGCGACACGACCATCTTCTGGAAGGCGCTCTGAGACGCTATCCGGGAATCCAGCCCTCGCGGTAGCGGGTTGGTTCGCGCTCGGGAAATCGCGCGTAGGCCCGCGTCGCATCGGTTGTCTCCTGCTCGACGCCGGCGCCGTGTCGCAACGCGGCCTCATCGACGGTGTACGCGCCCCAGTCTGGGCCGGTCGAGCGGTCGCGGGCTCCGACTGCGAGCACCAGGCAGGGCGTGTCTCCGGCCCCGACGATCACATGGTTTGTACCGGCAGGGCAGTGAACGAGGTCCCACTGTCGTAGCGGGCGCTCGTTACCTTCGATGATCAGCAGCGCCTCGCCGGCGAGCAGGAGGAAGTCCTCCTGATCGTTCTCTCGGTGGTACATCGCCATCGGCTCGCCGGGCCAGAGAACCGTGAGGTTGATCCCGAGCTGCGAGAAGTCGGACTCGCCCTCGAAGCCCTCGAAGCCCTCGAACTCGCAGTACACGCCGCGGCCCTTGCGATCGACCCATGGCGCCTCCCGCGCGTTGAGGACGAACCAGCCCTTCCCCCTGGGGACGAGCCCGTGCTCGGTCGATTCGACGCGCGACTCAGGAACCATCGAGGGGAGTCTCCCGCGCTACAGCCGGTATTTGCGACCCGGTGCTTACGCTTTCGCGTAGGCCGGTCCCCCCTTGAAGTCGACTCCGACATAGGGCTCGTCGCCGACGATCCAGGCGTCATGGCCGGGCGGGATCTGGATCGCATCCCCAGGCCCGAGCTCCAACTCTTCGCCATTGTCCATGACGACGTGCATCCGGCCCGAGATCGCGTAGCCAACGTGATGGGTTTGGCAGCTCTCAGTGCCGACCACGGGCTTGACGCATTCCGACCAGCGCCATCCCGGCTGAAACGTCGTGCGCATGACGGTCGCGCCGTCCAGTTCGACCACCTCAACCGTGCCCTTGTCGATCGGGCGCGTTTCGTCGGGATGATCGAGGGACTTCTTCTCGAGCCGTGCCATTGTCTTGACTCCTCTCGTTCGGGCTGGTCGTGCCCGCGAACCTACACCGCGGCGGCACGACACGCCGACGCTTACGCTTCGTAGTCACCGGTGGACGTAAGGGGGCGGTCGTGACCGAACGGGAGAGCTTCACGAGCGACGAAGCACGGCAAGTCGGCGAAGAGATTGGTATCGACACGCGGCTCGCGAGAATGGAGCAGGAGGCAGAACGAGACAGCGGCGGACAGTGATCGTCGAGCTCGCATCGATCGCGCGCGCAGTGGTCGTCCTCGCATGAGCTGGCGTATCCGCGGGAGCTATTTCGAGTCGTGCAACTGTGAGGCGATCTGCCCCTGTCGAAGGATCGACGGCGCGCCGGGCGGTCGCTCCTCGCACGGCGAGTGCCTTGGCGTCCTCTCCTGGGTGATCGAGGACGGGCGTGTTGACGACGTCTCGCTCGACGGCCTCAACGTCGCGCTCGCGATTCGTTACCACGATGACGAGCCCGGCTCCCCCTGGAGCTTCGTCATGTACCTGGACGCCCGCGCGGACGGCGTGTAGCTCGATGCGCTCGACGGTCTCTACTCGGGGCGGCTTGGCGGCGATGCGCTGAAGCATTTTCCCTGGGCCTGGAAGGCGGCGGAGCGAATTGCGGTACGGCCGGTTGAGATCGAGGTCTCCCACGAGCGGAGACGTCAGCGGCTGCGGATCCGCGACCACGTGAGCGTGCGGATCCGTGACCGCTATCCGGGCCCCGAGACCGTGACCTGCGTGATTCCCGGCCACGAGCGCAGTGGCGAGGAGCTGATCGCCGACGAGTTGCGGGTCAGCGACGGCCTCCTGCACTTCGAGTTTCGCGGCAACTGCGGATACTCCTCACGCTTCGACTACGCAGGGTAGGCCGCGAACGCATCAAGGCGCATCCGAGGCGTTCCCCGCAGCGGTACGAGCCGGCTGGGCGTCGTCCGAACGACGGCGTCCGATCACGATCAGGTACTCACCTGGACGGCGGATTCCGTCACCGTCCCGGTAGCGCTCGTGGAGATCGACAAACGCCGTGTGCAACTCCTCGCGGCGCTCAGGCTCGAGATTCTCGGCGAGGGCTTTCACCGGGCCGAACGAGGTCACGAAGAGCTCCCAGATCTCCTCACCGGAGGAGCCGGTTTGGACCATTTCGCCGTCGAAGAATTCGAGGTCGAACCGGTGCTCCAGCAGACCGCTGACATGGGATCGCTCGCCCCAGGCGACCGGCATGCCCGCGCCCTCCGGCGGCGGTGGCTGAAACGGCCGCAGCGTCGCGAACAGTGCGGCGGTGCTGCCCTCCGGCCGCCACGACATGATTCCGATTCGGCCGCCCGGCCGACATACGCGAGCCAGCTGGGCGGCCGCCTGCTGGTGGTTCGGAGCGAACATCACGCCGAAGCTGGATGTGACCACATCGAAGCTCTCGTCCTCGTACGGAAGCTCGTCGGCGTCTGCGACGTCGAAGCTGATCGGCAAGGACTCCTCCGCCGCGAGCTTCTTCGCCGTCTCGACCAACACCGGCGAGAAGTCCGACGCCGTAACCACCGCACCCGCTCGCGCAGCGCGCACTGCGATCGCGCCGGTGCCCGTCGCCACATCCAGCACCCGCTCGCCCGGCTGCGGA
>JALYLO010000044.1 GCA_030774175.1 Actinomycetota bacterium | reverse complement strand
CCGCGTCCGCATGGCTCCGAGCCCCACGGGGCTCCTCCACATCGGCAACGTGCGCACGGCCCTCTTCAACTGGCTGTTCGCTCGGCACGAGGGCGGCGAATTCCTGCTGCGGATCGAAAACACGGACTCGAGGAGGGAAGTCGAGGCCGCCACGGAGCAGATCCAGGAGTCGCTCCGCTGGCTCGGGCTCGACTGGGACGGGCCGGTCACGTTCCAGCTCGACAACCTCGAGCGGTGCCAGGAGCTCGCCCGGCAGTTGCTCGACGAGGGAACGGCCTACGAGGACGACGGAGCGATCCGGTTTCGCATGCCGGACGACGGCGCGACCGCGTGGGACGACGTCGTGCTCGGCCGGATCGAGTATGCGAACAAGGAGATCGAGGATCTTGTGATCCTTCGCTCGGACGGCCGACCGACCTACAACTTCGCGAGCCCGATCGAGGACGTCCAGGACCGCATCACCCACGTTCTGCGCGGCCCGGAGCACGTCGCGAACACGCCGAAGCAGATCAACATCCTCCGAGCACTCGGTGCCGACCTCCCCGTCTACGGCCACGTTCCGAACGTCAACGGCGCCGACGGCAAGAAGCTCTCCAAGCGCCACGGCGCAGTGACCGTCGACGAGTTCAGACGCGATGGCTACCTCCCCGCTGCGCTCGTGAACTACCTCGCGCTGCTCGGCTGGAGCTACGACGACAAGACGACGATCATGTCGCGGCGGGAGCTCGTCAAGCGCTTCACGCTCGACCGGATCGGCGCGAGCCCCGCGACATTCGACTACGAGAAGCTCGACTGGATGAACGGCGTCTACCTCCGGAACCTCCAGCCCGACGAGTACGCCCACTTCCTCGGCAGGTGGCTCGACGAGCAAGGGATCGACTGGCCGACGAAGACCGTCAATGCGACGGTGCCGCTGATTCAGGAGAAGATCGAGAAGTTCTCCCAGTACCCGGACTTCGTTCGCTTCCTGTTCGAGCCCGTCACGCCCCCAGAGGACGTCGACGGCCGCGTCGCCCTCGCGGCGCGCGACAAGCTCGCCGAGGTCGACCCGTGGGACGCGACGACGATCGAACTCGCGCTGCGCGAGCTCTGCGAGGAGCTGGGCGAGAAGCCGCGCCGGGCATTCGCCCCGATCCGGCTCGCGATCACCGGCTCGAAGATCTCGCCGGGGCTCTTCGAGAGCCTCGAGCTGCTCGGCAAGGACGAGTCGCTCCAGCGGCTCAGCGCCGTTGCTGCGGCGGCCTGAGCGGCTTCGGAGGAGCGAGCGGGTCGAGCGAGCGCTGGAACGCCCGCCAGGCCTGGAGGCGAAACTGGAGCGAGGCGCGCGGCAGCGAGAAATCGTCCGTGCCTTCAGCTGCTCCACGCGCGGCCCGGGGTGGACGGCCGCGGCTTAGCATTTTCAGTATGTAAACGGGGGAAGTCCGCCCGGAGGTACGGCAGCGGGTCGTTTACGGGCGATAGGCGAGTACGGAGCCGCAGACGGCGAGCATGCCGAGCGCCCACACGGGCCAGAGGCCGAGCGTCGCACCCGCGACGAACGCGAGTGCTCCGAGCAGCGCGAGCAGGAAGGCAATCAGTGGCCCGGCGACGTGGGCCGCGTCCTTCTCGGGCTCGGGGAACGGCTCCGGCGGAGGCGCCGCCAGCCGCAGCCGCGCCAGGCGAACGCGGAAGAGCGCGCCGCGCCACTCGTGCAGCAGCGGCCCGACACCTTCCGCGCCCCAGAGCGACACCGCCTCCGCGATCTCGGCGGTCGCATCGCGTGCGCAGGCGAGCGCGTCCGCGAGCTCCGCGTGCGCCGTCACGGCGCCGGGCGGCGGGCTCAGGCCGTACGCGTGCTCGCTCGCCAGGTGCAGCGCATACTGCAGGCGCCGAAGCGCCGGCACGGCGTCGTCTCCGTCCAGCGCCGCAGGCTCGCCGGCGACCACGTCGAGCCGCGCCAGCGTGCGCGCGAGACCCGACCACAGCTCGCCCATCGCGACGGCGTACCGCTCACCGGTGCCGGTCATCGGCCCCAACGGCATGATCGTACCGTTAGCATCGCGCTCCATGAGGGCCCCAATGGCCAGGGCGCTCGTCGTCGACGACGACGCTGCGCTGCGCCTGCTCTGCCGCGTCAACCTCGAGCTCGACGGCTTCGCCGTGCGCGAGGCGGCGTCGGTCGCCGCCGCCCAGTTGGTTGTGGAGACCGAAAGGCCAGACGTCGTGCTCCTCGACGTGCACCTCGGCGGCGAGGGAACGCTGGCGCTGCTCGACCGGCTGCGAGCGAGCGGGATTCCCGTCGCTCTCGTCACGGGGTCGGTCGACATCGATCTGTATCGCCACCGCGCGGACGCGATCGTCCCGAAACCGTTCAACCCACGGGAGCTCGTCGAGATCGCGCGCCGGCTCGCTAGGGTTGGCTCGTGAGCGCCACTTCGGTCCTGAGCCCGACGGAGTTCGAGTCGCGCCTCGAGCGCTACCTGTTCGAGCGCTCGGAGGAGTGGCGGGCCGTCCGCGTCGGTGAGAAGGAGGTTTCGGAGCAGGCGGAGATCGTGCGCCGCTTCGCCGATCTCTTCAGCCGCGACCAACTGGACGCGCTCCAGGACGTCGAGCAAGAGGCCTCCGGCGACGAACGCGAGCGCCTCTACCGCCTGCGCAAAACCTGTGAGTCCGGCCTCATCTCGGCCGAGCTCGCCGAGCGCGAGGACCAGCTCGAGAACCGGCTGCTCGCCGCGCGTGTGACCTTCGAGGGCGAGGAGATGCCGTTGCGCAACGCGCAGGCGAAGCTTGCCGTACTTCCGGCGTACTCCGACCGGGAGGAGCTCGGCAGGATCCAGGCGGCCGCGAACGCCGACTTCAACGACGAGCGGCTCGAACTGCTGCGCGCAACCGAGCAGCTCGCCGCAGAGTATTCGGGCATCGCTGACGCGGTCGAGCGCAATGAAGAGGAGAAGGACATCTCGCTGCGCGATCTCTCCCGCACGCTCGCGCAGGCGAGCGACGATGCGTCGGAGAGCTACGGCGCTCTGCGCAAGCGCTGGTTCGCCCGGCTGCTGGGAGACGAGCGGGCCGACGTCCCCTCGAGCTACCACACCTCGTGGATGCGCCGGCTGTCCCCGCTCGAGGCGACGTACACGAAGGAGCGGGCGACGGAGGTCTGTCTCCAGACGCTCGATGCTCTCGGCTTCGATCTGAACGCCCAGCCGAACATCAAGCTCGACCTGGACGACCGGCCGCAGAAAGCGCCGCGCGCCTGCGTGATCGCGAGCGACCCGCCGAAGATCGTGCATCTGATCACGCGCGCGCAGGGAGGGCTGCACGACTACCAGGCGTTCCTGCACGAGGCCGGCCACGCGCTTCACTACGGTGGCTGCGACCCGGAGCTTCCCTACATCTTCCGGCGGATCGCACGCGACCACGCTCTGACGGAGATCTATTCGTACATCGTCGAGGCGATCACCCGCGAGCCCGAGTGGCATGAGCTCTACTTCGGCCTGTCGCCGAGTGAGGCGCGCGATAACGCCGAGGCGACCACCTTCCTCGAGGCGCTCCTCTTCCGGCGCTACGAGGCGAAGCTCCGCTTCGAGCTCGACTTCTGGACGCGGTTTCCCTCCGACGGCGGCACCGACGCCGGCTACGAGGAGTACCTGACCGAGGCGACCGGCTTGCGCTATCAGCGGGACGGTTACCTCTCCGACATGGATGCCGGCTTCTACTCCGCCGACTATCTGCGGGCGTGGATTCGGTCGGCCCAGCTGCAGGAGCATCTCGTGCGCGAGGTGGGCTCAGACTGGTGGCGCAGCGCCGAGACGGGCGAGCTCCTTCGGTCGCTGTTTCGGGAGGGCACGAAGCCGACGAGCGAGGAGATCGCCGGTCGGATCGGCTTCGACCCGCTCGACACCAAGCCGCTCATGCACGAAATCGGCGCCTAGCAAGCACGGCGCGCGGCCGTGCAGCAGGAGCCGACGTGGACTCGGCCGCCCCGGCCCAAGCGGCCGCGTGAGCTGCTGCGCACGTTGATCGAGATCGGTGCCGTGAGCACGCTCGCGATCGTCGTCCTCGTGTTCATCGGGATCGTCCTCGAGCGCGGGCACAGGAAGATCGCCCCGCCGCCCGACACGCTCGTCGTCAGCCAGACCGAGGACTTCGCGTCGCTCGACCCCGCGCTGGCGCAGACGCTTCAGGCCTGGGAGCTCGAGTATGCGACGTGCGGGAAGCTCCTGAACTATCCGCCGCGCTCGGGCTACGCGGGCACGCGCCTCGCCCCCGACCTGGCGGAGGCTATGCCACGGGTCTCGCGGGACCGGCTGACCTATACGTTCACGATCCGTCGGGGCCGGCGGTTGAGCAGCGGCGAGCAGATCACCGCGGCCTCGTTCGCCCGCGCCCTCGAGCGCGCCCGCTCGCCGGAGCTGCTGTCGCCGGCGGCGCCCTACCTCCGCGAGGTCGCGGGCTGGCGGGCGCGGGGGCGGACGCTGACGATCAGGCTGAAGACTGCCGCCCCGGACTTCATGCAGCGCCTCGCCCTGCCGTACTTCTGCGCCGTCCCGAAACGCGCGCCGAACCACCAGGTCGACGACCTCCCGTCAGCGGGCCCCTTCTCGATCGCGCGGTACCGCCGCGGTCGCTCGCTGTTTTTGCAGCGCAACCCGTATTACCGCGGCCCGCGCCGCCCGCACGTGTCGGCGATCCTCTACCACTTCGGCGCATTCGGCTCCCAGATCCGCCTCGAGCTCGAGCAGGGCTCCGCGGACTACGGCCAGATCTCACCTGCGGCGTTTCAGGCGCTCGCGTCGAGGTTCCGAGGCGATCGCAGGCATCTGTTCATCGTGCAGCAGCCGGTCGTCGCATACCTCGCTCTCAACACGCAGCGCCCGCTCTTCCACGACAACCCGGCGCTGCGCCGCGCTGTCAACTACGCGCTCGACCGAGCCGACCTCGCCCTCCTCTTCGGACAAGGCGGCGCGATTCCGACCGACGAGTACCTACCGCCGGGCTTCCCGGGGTACGAGCCGAAGCACGTCTATCCGGTCGGGGCTCCGGACCTCGCGACGGCGCGGCGCCTTGCCAGCGGGCACCTGCGCAGCGCCCACGCGGTGTTCCTCTCGTGCGGGTCCCAGGATTGCAAGGAGCGGGCTGTCGTCGTGGCCGATTCGTTGAAGAAGATCGGGTTGCACGTGCGAATCGACTCGGCGCCCGGCCTGGGACAGTTCACGCTCGCGGGCGTCAAGGGCACGCGCTTCGACATCGCCGACGTGATCACCCGTCCCGACTACGGCGATCCGTACGCGCTCGTCGACAAGCTGCTCGACAGCCGCGTGATCCGCGAGGTCGGCAACACGAACATCTCGTACTTCGAGAGCCCGCGGTTCGACCGCGCGATCGACGCGGCGCAGCAGCTCAGCGGCATCGCCCGCGACCGTGCCTACGGCCGGCTCGGGCTGGCGGTCGCGCGCACGCAGGCGCCGCTGGCCGCCTACGCGGTGCTGAACGCGCGCGTCTTCGTGTCCGCTCGCGTCGGGTGCGTCACCTACCAGCCCGTGTACGGGCTGGACCTCGCCGGCGTCTGCCTGTCCCGGTCGTCGCTGCGGTAGCCGCACCGCGGCCGGGAGGTCACCGTCCTCGGCGCCCCCGCCGGTCTCGACTGACCTTCGTCGCGGAGGAGTGAGTCGCGCCCGTTAGCTACACTGGCGCCCGCTCGGCGCGGCCCATTCGTCTAGTGGCCTAGGACTCCGCCCTCTCACGGCGGCGGCACGGGTTCGAATCCCGTATGGGCCTCCTTTAGAAACAATAAATACCAGCAAAAACGTGTATTTTTTGTCTGCAAACAAATCACTTGGCTCGAACAGTGGAAACCCAGACGAGCCGCGCGTATTCCAGCCATCCTCGGCCGCCTGACTTCGCAGACGTCTGAGCGCCGCTGCAGCCGGACCGCCTGAGGCCCGTGCGCGACGTGCGGGCGGGGGATTTGATCATTGACACCCCGTCGCGCAGGTAGGACACTCGCGCTGGCTTACAGGGGCACCCCGCCGGAAGGATTGAACATGAAGAGGTGGATCGATTTCGGGCCCGGGTGTCGTCGGGCTTTGCACCGGTTCCTGTGGGCGACCCGCCCCGATCGTGTCGGAACGTTCGGGAACATCCTCGGAGGGGGCGGATGACCGAGCCCGCGGCACCGGTCGTCAACGGAGCGCCAAGGGAGATCGCGGACGGTGTGTACGTCGTCCCGGACGGGCGTGTTCCGCTCGTCCCGAACGTCGGGATCGTGCTCGGCGCCGATCGATTGCTTGTCGTCGACACAGCAATGGGCCCCGCGAACGGGGCGCGGATACGGGCCTTCGCGGATGAGCTTGCCGGGAGCCGCGCGCTCGTCCTGACGATCACTCACTTCCATCCGGAGCACGGCTTCGGCGCGCAGGCGTTTCGCGACGCCCGGATCGTCTACAACCGTTCGCAGCTCGACGAGTTCCGCGACAAGGGTGAGAGCTATCTCGAGCTGTTCCGCACCTTCGGGGAGTCGGTCGCAGAGCAACTCGAGGGCGTCGAGTTCGTCGAGCCGGACGAGGCCTACGAGGGTGAGGTCCACATGCTCGACCTCGGGGGCCGGAGCGTCGAGCTGCGAACCTGGGGCCTGGCTCACACGCGAGGGGATCAGACCGTCTGGTTGGCCGACGAGCGCATTCTCTTCACCGGAGACCTCGTCGAAGAGCGCTGCTTTGCGATCTTCCCGTACTTCCCGCCTGACGACATCGATGTGGACGGGGAGAAGTGGATCGCGGTTCTCACGGAGCTCGAGGCGCTCGAGCCCAGCATTGTCGTGCCCGGACACGGTGAGGTCGGTGACGCTTCCGTGATCGCAGCCGCGCGGGAGTACATCACGCAGCTCCGCGATGAGACGAGGGCTCTCGCAGCTGCCGGCGTCGGCGTCGACGCCGCGGTCGAGCAGCTCGACGCGTCGATGCAGGCGCTCCACCCGAATTGGGCGCAGCCCGAGTGGATCGGTTTCGGCGCCCGCCATTTCTACGCAGCCTGGTCGAACGAACAACCGTAAGGAGGGAACGTGCCTAGATTCACACGGGTGGCGGTGCTGACAACCGTAGCCCTCGTTGCATTCGGCGTCGTGGCCGCGGCATCCGGGCGCTACGCGGGCGTCCCGACACCACAGGGCTACTCCGGGGTCGAGGCCTCTCTGCCGATCGCCTACAAGACGCCGGTCAAGAAGGGTGGGTCGTGCACGATCGGCTTCCAGAATCCGATCGCAGGCAACGAGACGCTGCACACCCTGCAACTCGCAGTGGTTGCACAGGCGAAAGTCTTCGGTTGCAAGGTGCTTGCGCTCGACGACCAGACGACGCCTGACAAGCAGGTGAGCAACATGCAGCAGCTGATCGCTCAGAACGTGAACGCGATCATCTTCTACCCACTCGATCCGAAGGCGACCGTGCCGTCGCTCAAGCAGGCGAAGAAGAAGGGCATTCCGGTCGTCGCCATCGACGGCACGTTCGGTTCGACGCACGCATCAGTGCCGTACCTGCCGTACATCGCGACACAGGTGTGGCAGGGTCGCGACATCCAGGCGTTCCTCCAGGCGAAGGCAATGGCGGCCGCGAAACCTCACGCGCGGGTCGGACTGATCGGGATCGGGTTTCCGGTCCCGGCGCTGAAGTACCTCAATGGGCGCGAAGCCTTCTGGGGCAAGAAGGCCGGCCTGACGATCGTCGGAACCCAGGACAACCCGAGCGACGACGTCACCGGTGGCGAGAAGGCGGCGAACGGCCTCGTCCAGCGCTACACCGACATGAACGCGATCATCGGGTACAACGATCCGAGCGCACTCGGCGCCGTGATCGCCGCCCGCGGTGCGGGCCGGCAGGTGACCATCGTCGGCCTCAACGGCGACAGCGCCGGGCTCGCGGCGGTCAAGGCCGGGAAGCTCGCGGCGACGGTTCGGGTCGATCCCGTCGGCTGGGGCGTACAGACGACGATCGCCGCGTACAGCCTGATCACGAAGCAAAACCTTCCGTTGCCGAAGATCACTGTGCGGCCGGCAGAGCTCGTGACGAAGGCGAACGTGGGCAAGGTGGCGAGCTGGAAGGCTCAGGTACAGGCGATTCATTAGTGCAGGAGTCTCCAGAGCCTCCAGCGGCGATCCTGCGCGCGGAGCGCGTCCACAAACGCTTCGGCGGTGTGCACGCGCTCCGCGGCGCCGAACTTGTTCTCTTCCCCGGCGAGATCCATGCCCTGGTGGGAGAGAACGGGTCGGGCAAGTCGACGTTGCTCAAGATCGTCAGCGGTCATTTGCAGCTCGACTCCGGTGAGCTCGAGGTCGCTGCCGGGAGCCGCATCGCGACCGTTAGCCAGGAGACGACGCTCGTGCCTGACCTGTCGATCGCCGAGAACGTCCTGCTCGGCGGCCGGCAGATCAGCCGTCGCGGAGTGATCGACTGGCGGGCGACGCGCCGGCGAGCCGCTGAGGCACTCGAGCGCCTCGGCCTCGATCTCGACGTGTCGCTCCCCGTGCGCCGGCTTCGGCCTGACCAGGCGCAGATGGTCGAGATCGCACGGGCGCTTTCGATGGACGCACGCATCCTCATTCTCGACGAGCCGACGAGCTCGCTGACTGACGACGAGGTGGCGGCCCTGTTTCGGTCGGTGCGCCGCCTCCGTGATCAGCAGGTCGCCACGGTCTTCGTCTCGCACCGGCTGAACGAGGTTTTCGCGCTGTGCGACCGAGTGACCACGCTGCGCGACGGCCGCACTGTCGGCATGGGTCTCGTCGCCGAGACGGATCACGACGAGCTCGTCTCGTTGATGGTCGGTCGTCTTCTCCACGACGCGGCGGCGGTGCACGACGAGGCACCCGGCGAGGTGGTGTTGCGCGTCCGAGGACTGACGTTCCCCGGCGCCTTCAGCGACGTCGACCTCGACGTCGAGCGCGGAGAGATCGTCGGGCTGGCAGGGCTCGTCGGAGCGGGACGCACAGAGCTTCTCGAATCACTGTTCGGACTGCACCGAGCTCGTGGTCGCGTCGAGTTGGCAGGTGCACCGGTGTCCCATCGGTCGCCCGCCGACGCGATTCGAGACGGGGTTGCACTCGTCCCCGCAGACCGAAAGCGGGACGGCCTCGTCCTCGGACGCAGCGTCGGCGACAACCTGCTGATCGCAGCGCAGTCCCGGATCTTCCGGCTGCGCATTCCACGCGCCGCGCAGGAGCTCGCGACCGTGACCGCGCTCATCGAGCGTCTGCAGATCCGAGCCCACTCGCCGCGCGCGCCCGTCGCGACGCTGTCGGGCGGAAACCAGCAGAAGGTGCTGCTCGGGAAGTGGCTCGCGACGAGACCAAAGGTGCTGTTGCTGGACGAACCGACGCGGGGCGTCGACGTGGGCGCGAAGGGCGAGATCTACCGGCTGCTCCATGCGGCTCGCTCGCAGGGAATCGGCATCCTCGTCTCGTCGTCCGAGCCGCCCGAACTGCTCGAGCTTTGCGATCGAATCATCGTCATGTTCCGCGGTCGCGTCTGTGCTTCGCTGTCGCGTGCGGAAGCGAACGAGGCTGCGATCGCGAGGCACGCAGGAGGCCGCGAGTGACGGCTGCCGGCCGCAGCTTCGCTTCCTGGGCCACCGCAAGTCGCTACACGGCGGTTCTGACGCTCCTCGTCGGCATCGCCGCGTACTTTGCGGCCGCCGAAGGGAGCAAGTTCCTGTCGCACGCGAACATCGAGAACCTCCTGGCGAGTGTCTCCATCCTCTGGGTCGTCTCGATGGGCATGACCTTCGCTGTGCTCACAGGCGGCATCGACCTCTCGGTCGGCGCCATGGTCGCTCTCTCGGGCCTCGTCCTCGCGAAGCTGTTCGCCGGGCTCGGCGCGCCGGCGCTGCTGGCCGTCGTACTTACCGTTCTCCTGGGGGCATTGATCGGCGGAGCGGTGAACGGGATGCTGATCGGGCGCGCGGGCCTGTCGTTCTTCGTCGTGACCCTGGGCACGGCATCTCTCTTCCAGGGATTTGTCAGCATCTGGTCGCAGACGAAGACCACGTACATCAATTCGTCGCTGATCGACGGGATCGGCTTCGGGTCCGCGTTCGGCGTCGTGACCCCGATCTGGATCATGCTGACCGTTTTCGTCCTGGCGTTCGCGGTTCTGCGGTGGACGTACTTCGGACGGGACGTGTACGCCGTAGGAGGAAACGTCGACGCTGCGCGCTTGTCCGGTATCGACGTCACTCGGACTCTCGTCGCGGTCTATGCGATCGTCGGGCTCTGCGCCGCGCTCGGAGGCGTCATCGAGGCCGGTCGCCTTGGTGCATCAAGCCCCATCGTGGGTGCGGACCTTCCGCTTTCTGCGGCGGCAGCTGTCTTGCTCGGCGGGACGAGCTTCCTCGGCGGCATCGGCGGCGTGACGGGCACCGCCGTGGGGGTTCTCTTTATCGGGACGCTCCAGAACGGGCTCGCGATTCGCGGCGTCTCGAGCTTTTGGCAGCAGGTCGTTACCGGCGCAATCCTCATCTTTGCGGTCGGCATCGACCGGTTGCAGCGAAATCCAGCCGGACTTCGCATCCGGCGTTCGAGGGAGGAGACGGCGTGACCGATCGCTTCGAACGTGGCCTGAAGGCCTACGCGAGTCAGTTCGGGATCGAGGAGACCGAAGTCGAGGCCTGGTTCGCAGAGCGGCATGGTGAACGCTTCGGCAACGAGGCGATCAACGCAGCCGGCGGAGCGTGGAACGACGACGAGTTGAGCCTGCGCGAGCGAAGCGTGGTCGTCGTCACCGCTTTGATCACGCTCGGAGGCGTCGAGGACCGGCTGCGCGGCCATGTCCGTTGGGCGATCCAGCACGGCGTCAGTCCCGACGAACTCGAGGCGATCATCGCGCTCCTTGCCGTCTACATCGGGTACGCCCGCGCTTCGACGGCGAGCGACGTCGTTCAGGACGAACTCGCCCGACTCGGGCATCGCTCGAGTCGAGCGTCGGGCTCGACCTCCGCGTAACCGTGCGCTCACGATTCGTTGGCCGGCGCTGGCCTGCACCATGGCGGATCGGTCCTCCGGTGCTTCACATCTCAAGCGGCGATGGCGTCGTCGGGAATGTCGCCAAACGGCATCAGGTTGTGACCACTCGGTGCTCACGCTCCGCCGGAAAGTTGCCGGTTTTGCAGGCGTGTTCAAGCCCCGTATGGGCTCGCCGTCAGAGCTGACAACCGCAAGCACGCCGCAGACGTTCTCGAGCACCCACCCACCGCGGTCAGGGTCGTACTCGGGATCGCCGGCTGCTGGTCCCACATCGTCAACCCTCGCTCTTCGTGCCACCGCACGTACCATCGATCGCCTCTTCGGCGGTGTCGATG
>JALYLO010000043.1 GCA_030774175.1 Actinomycetota bacterium | reverse complement strand
GGTCTCCGCAGTTCGGCAGGCGACCCGGGCGCCCGAGGAGCGCCCGCCGACGAGAAGCGACAATCCGCGCAGCTCGCCTGCGAACAGGTGGTCGATCACCGCCGCCCACGCTCCATCGAGCTGATGCGCGGGTGCGGGAGAACGCCTACCCGCCACCCGGTAGGGCTGCTCGACGAGCGCGACGCTCAGTCCCACCGAGTGTGCGACGCGCGCCACCGCGACAAGATCTTTCGCCTGCACCCCACCGCCTGCGCCGTGACCGAGGACGAGTGCGGCCCGCGACTCATCTCCGCTGTTCAGGTGCGCGTTCGCCGTGCCGAACGGCGTGCCGATCTCGAGCGTCTTCACCGAGATGATGCTGCCACGTCGACTCAATCCTAAAGCGCCGCGGGGGCCTTTCCCTTTTCGGCAAGGGACTTGCCGGCATGCTCCGTTCGCCGCAATGAGGCCCCGGCGGCCGCTGTCTGCTTGCGGCGGCGATTGTTGTTCGGGCTGGCGGACAGGGTGTGGGTGATGTCGTCTGCGGGGACGGGGCGGCTGACGTGGTAGCCCTGGATGATGTCGCAGCCGAGGGCTGCGAGCTTGTCGTGGGCCGCCTTCGTTTCGACTCCTTCGGCGGTGACCTTGAGGCCGAGGTCGTGGCCGAGGGTGATGATTGAGCGGACGATGGCGGCGTCGTGTCTGTCCGTTTCCATGTTTGTGACGAAGGAGCGGTCGATTTTGATTTGGTCGACTGCGAGTCGCGCGAGGTGGGAGAGCGATGTGTAGCCGATGCCGAAGTCGTCGATGGCGATCGAAACGCCGAGCTGGCTGAGTTGCTGGACGACGGCTTTGGTGCGCTCTGGGTCGGAGGCGATCGTGCTCTCGGTGATCTCCAAGGTGAGGCGGTCGCTGGGGAGGTTCGATTTGCGGAGGAGCTTCGCGATCTGGTCGGGCAGGGTGAGGTCGTGCAGGTTGCGCATGGAGAGGTTGACGGCGACGTTGACGGTGTGGCCTTGGTCTTGCCAGCGTTTACTTTGGGAGAGCGCCTCGTCGAGTACGAACCGTGTCAGCGGCTCGATCAATGCTGTCCGTTCTGCCGGGGGTATGAACTCGACGGGGCCGATCAGGCCGCGCGTTGGGTGCTGCCAGCGCACGAGCGCTTCGACCCCTACTAGCTCGCCGGTCTGTGCGTCGGTTTTCGGCTGATAGTGGAGCACGAGCTCGCCTTCACGGATCGCGCGCGGAAGCTCGGACAGCAGGGTCAGTGTGGAGGTGTCGTGGTGGTCGAGCTCCGGGGTGTAGAGGGCGTGGGTGGCACCCTTCTGCTTGGCGAGGTACATCGCAACGTCGGCGCGTTGCAGAAGCAGGTCGACGTCGCCGCCGTGGGCAGGATAGTGGGCGATTCCGATGCTCGCCTCCACTTGGAGCGGCAGCCCGTCGATCAGAAACGACTCCTCGAGTGCCGCGAGGATCCGCTCGATCGCGGGCTCAAGACCGCCCGCGCGTTCGACCAGGTCCGGTACCAGCATCCCGAACTCGTCGCCGCCGAGCCGCGCGATCGTGTCGTTGTGGCGCAGAACCGACCGTAGCCGTCGTGCGAGCTCGACGAGCAGCAGGTCGCCGTAATGGTGGCCGAGGGTGTCGTTGATGTCCTTGAAGCGGTCGAGGTCGATCATCAGGACGGCGAAACCTGAGCCATCCTTGCGGCTTGCGGCGATAGCCTGTTCGATCCGCTCCCGGAAGCAGGCTCGGTTTGGGAGTCCGGTCAGGCTGTCATGGAGTGCCTGGTGCCGGTTCTGCACAGCAAGCTCGCGCAGCTCGGTCTGGGCTTGCTTGTAGGCCGTGATGTCGCGGCAGATTCCCTGAATGCCGACGGGACGCCCGTTCTCCTCGATGATTCGGCTCGAGACATTGAGGACGACCATGTGTCCGTCCTTGGCGACGAACTCCTGCTCGAACGTCGTTCCCGATACCTCCCCGGCCAGCTTGCGCTGCCCTTCGCGAACCGCGATCTCGTACCCTTCCGGGGTCAGATAGTCGCGCAAGCTCGAGCCGAGCAGCTCGGCGCGCGTATAGCCGAGAACGCGTTCGAAGGCGCCGTTCACCTCGGTGATCGTTTCATCGAGCGAGACCATCGCGATCGGTTCGTTGGCGTTCTCGAACAAGTCGCGGTAGCGCTGCTCGCTGGTGCGGAGCGCTTCCTCTGCCAGCGAGCGCTCGACCGCGATGCTGACAACGTGCATCGCCATTCCGACAAGCTCGAGATCGTGCGGGTCGGGGCGACGAGCCTCCCGGTAGTACATCGCGAAGGTGCCGAGCAGAGCGCCGTCCGTCGCGAGGACCGGCGTCGACCAGCAGGCGCGAAGCCCAGCGTCGAGCGCGAGCTGCCGGTAGTCGCTCCAAAGCGGGTCGTTCGCGATGTCGGAGACGACAACCCGCGCGCGCCGATAGGCGGCCGTGCCGCAGCAGCCGACGCCGGGGCCAATCGCGATCCCGTCGACCGCCTCCGTGTAGCTGTCGGGAAGGCTCGGTGCCGCTCCGTGACGTAGGTGGACTCCGTCCGGATCGAGAAGCAGGATCGAGGTGAGCACCTCCGACGACTGCTCCTCGACGAAGCGCGCGACCAGGTCGAGTAACTGGGCGAGCTGTGTCCCTGCGGCGACCAGCCCCAGCAGACGCGCCTGTCCTGCCGAGAGCGTCTCGGACCGCTTGCGGTCGCTGATGTCACGCGAGATCGCCGAGACGGCGATCAGTTCGCCGGAGGTGTCGACGATCGGTGAAACCGTGGTCTCGACGTCGATCCGGAGGCCGTCCTTGCGCACCCGAACCGTCTCGAACGGCTCGAGTCGCCCGAACCGCCGCAGGCGCTCGTTGACCGAGGCGAGCTCGCCAGCCCGCTCGGGCGGTGCCAGAATCCCGATCGAGCGGCCGATC
>JALYLO010000042.1 GCA_030774175.1 Actinomycetota bacterium | reverse complement strand
CGGCCCGCAGCGCTCACCGGCGACACGCTGACGCTCGAGTTCCCGCAGACGGCCGCCTTCCACCTGACTCTCGCCGAGGACTCGAAGAACGCAGCGCTGCTCCGCGACGCGCTGTACGAGGTCACGGGACGCAAGCTGTCGGTCGCCTTCGAGCTCGGCGACTCCGGGGAAGCACAGGACGACGACGATGTACCGGCGAGCGAGGAAGACGTCCTCGAGCTGATGAAGAGCACCTTCGACGCGAGGGAGCTGGACGAATGAGCTTCGACATGAACGCACTCTTGAAGCAGGCGCAGGAGATGCAGGCGCAGATGGAGCAGATGCAGGAGGACGCCGCGAAGGAAACGGCGTCGGCGAGCGCGGGCGGCGGGATGGTGACCGTGGTCGCGACGGCCGCCGGCGAGATCACGGAGCTGAAGATCGACCCGAAGGCAATCGACCCGAGCGACCCGGAGCTCCTCGCCGACATGGTGATGGCGGCGACGAACGAGGCGCTGCGCGCCGCGCACGCCAAGGTCGAGGCCAAGATGAAGAGCATGCTGCCCCCCGATCTCGGCGGGCTGCTGCCCGGGCTATAGAGGCTTGGGGGCGCTCACCAGCTGAGCGGCTGGCTGTCGAGGCGGGCGCGGATCGCCGAGCGGACGCGATCTGCGACGGCGGGAAGCTCCTGCTCCATCCGCCGGAACTCCTGCGCCGACATCACGATCACCCGCAGGTCGGTCGTCGCCGTGACGGTGGCGGTCCGCCGCTCGGTCTGGAGGAGCCCGATCTCGCCGAAGAAGTCGCCTGCGCCGAGCTCGACAATCCGTTCTCCCTTCTGACGCACCTCGGCCGCGCCGTCTTCGATCACGAAGAATTCGTGCGCGAGCCGCCCCTCTTTCGTCAACTCTTCCCCGGCCAGGACTTCGAGCTCGAAGGTCCAGCCGGCGAGCTTCGCGAGCTCGGGCTTCGAGAGCCCCGAGAACACGCCGATCCCCTCGAGCACCTTCACGTCCACGAGCAGGAGTATGAACGAGCGGCTGCTTGCGGGCTAATAGCCGCCCCCGCCCTTGCCGCAGGCGGCGAGGACGAGCGGGAGGGCCGCCAGCAGGAAGAGCAGCAGCGCTGATGTGTATCTGGGCATGTCAGGACTACGCCGGTCCGGCCCTGGCGGATTTCGCCATGGCTCGGGGACTGTCCCCGGGACATGGCCCGGCAGGGCAGCTCTCGAAAGCCCAGGTCTGACCGACCCGGGCGGGCACAATGGCGCCGTGTTCAGCCCTTCCGTCGAGAACCTCCTCGCGCAGCTGACGCGGCTGCCCGGCATCGGCTCGCGCACCGCGCAGCGGCTCGCGTTCCACATCCTCCAGCGGCCGCCGGAGGAGGCGCTCGCCCTCGCCGGCGCGCTTGCCGAGGTGAAGGAGCGCGTCCGCTTCTGCCGCGAGTGCGGCAACCTGACCGAAGAAGAGGTCTGCGGCATCTGCACCGACCAGCGCCGCGACCACGCACTGATCTGCGTCGTCGAGCAGCCGGTCGACGTCGTCTCGCTGGAGCGGACACACGAGTACCGAGGGCTATACCACGTGCTCGGCGGCGCGCTCTCTCCTCTCGACGGCGTCGACCCGGGCGACCTTCGCATCGACGAGCTCTTCCGCCGCGTCGAGGCGAACGGCGTCCAGGAAGTGGTGCTCGCGACCAACCCGAACATGACGGGCGAGGCGACCGCCGCGTTCCTGGCCGACCGGTTACGGGGGCGCGTGCGCGTCACCCGGCTCGCCAGTGGGCTGCCCGTCGGGGGCGACCTCGAGTACGCCGACGAAGTCACCCTCGGCCGGGCGTTGTCCGGACGCCGCGAGATGTGACGCCGTGTCGCGGCCGAAGGCCGTGCCGACGATCCGCGCGAGGAACTGCTCCGTCCGATAGGCGATCAAGAAGCAGACCACCGCGGCCGGTAGCTCGAAGAAGACCGCGGTCGCGATCGAGATGCGCAGCTGATCGCTGTGACTCTCGAGCATCACGTCGAACCACGCGTCGGTCAGAAGCAGCGTCCCCGTCGCAGCCGCTCCGGCCCCGACCCACGGCGAGCGCCGCCACGCCGCGACTGCCGTAAAGAGGAAGGCGAGCGCGAGGCCGGTGTCGAAGCCCGACCACGCGAGATCCCATCGCACCGATTCGTGCTTCGGCGGCAGCCACTGGGTGAGCAGAATCGTCCACGGGAGCAGGCCGATGCCGATCGCCGCGAAGACAGCGGCGACCCAGACCCTGAGCGACGACGGGCGGAGTCTCATGTCCTGCCTACACTGTCGCATGGCCCTGACCGAGTTCGAAGCCGTCCCGGCCGTCGAGCGGGCGCCGCGGATGCCGGGGCTCGTCGTGATGAAGTTCGGCGGCACGTCGGTCGGCGACACCGACAAGCTGAGACGGGTTGCGCAGCGGCTTGTGGCGGCGCGGCGCGGCGGCGGCAAGGTGGTCGCCGTGGTCTCGGCCATGGGCCGCATGACCGACGAGCTGGTCGCACTCGCGCACCGGATCTCGCCCACGCCGAATGTTCGCGAACTGGACATGCTGCTCTCGGTCGGCGAACGGATCTCCTGCTCGCTCGTGGCGATGGCGATCGTCGATCTCGGCGGCCGGGCGATCTCGCTCACCGGCTCCCAGGCGGGCATCGTCACCGACTCGAGCCACACGAAGGCGAAGATCGTCGAGGTGCGGGCGCGCCGCATCCGGGAAGCGCTGGAGCGCGACGAGATCGTGCTCGTCGCGGGCTTCCAGGGGGTGTCGGCCGAATCGTTCGACGTGACCACGCTCGGCCGCGGCGGCTCCGACACCACCGCCGTCGCGCTGTCGGCGGCGCTCGGTGCGGATGCCTGCGAGATCTACACCGACGTGCGTGGGGTCTTCACCGCCGACCCGCGCCTCGTCCCGACCGCGCGCAAGCTCGACCGGGTGAGCTTCGAGGAGATGCTCGAGATGGCCTCGTCGGGGGCCGGTGTGATGATGGCGCGCTCGATCGAGATCGCGCGAACGCATAACGTGCGTCTCAACGTCCGCTCCTCGTTCGAGGATGACGGCGGAACGTGGATCACGGAGGAGGACGACCCGATGCTCGAAAAGGCGCTCATCTCGGCGGTCGTGCACCAGCGCGAGGAGACGGTCTACCGTGTCTCGGGTACGACCCCAGCCGCATTGTTCGCCGCGCTCGCAGCCGCGAACGTGAACGTGGACACGATCCTGCAGAGCTCGCACGAGGTCGTGTTCTCGGCACCGCCGGAGGATCGGGCCGAAGCGGCACGCACCCTCGACGGACTCGGCGCACAATGGGAAGCGCGCGACGACCTCGGCAAGGTGTCCGTGATCGGCGCGGGTATGAAGAGCCATCCGGGCGTCGCGGCGAAGACGTTCGCAACACTCGAGGCCGAGGGCATCTCACCGGCCGTCGTCTCGACCTCGCCGATCAAGATTGCGTGCCATGTCGAGTCCCACCAGGTCGACGCCGCCGTGCGTGCGCTCCACGAGGCGTTCGAGCTTGCGTAGCGCACGGATCGGCGTGGTCGGCGCGACAGGCGCAGTGGGCGCCGTCACACTCGACCTGCTCCGAGAGAGGGGCTACGAGAACGTCCGCGTCTTCGCCTCCGCGCGCTCGGCGGGCAGGCAACTCGGCCCGTGCACGGTCGAGGAGGCGACGCCCGACGCCCTCGCCCGCGGCGACATCGACCTCTTCCTGTTCTCGGTCGGAGCGAGCGCGTCGAAGGGGCTTGTCCCCCACGCGGTCCGCGGCGGCGCGGTCGCGATCGACAAATCGTCCGCCTACCGGCTCGAGCCGGGGATCCCGCTCGTTGTACCGGAGGTGAACGCAGGCCGCGCCCTCGAGCACGATGGGATCATCGCCAACCCCAACTGCTGCGCGATCCCGTTGACGTGCGTCCTGAAGCCGCTGCTCGACGAGGCCGGCCTCGTCCGCGTTCGCGTGGCGACGTACCAGTCGGTCTCGGGCGCGGGGGCGCAGGCGATGGAGCGGCTGCGTAACGAGCCTCAGGACGAACACGACCTGCGCATGGACTGGAGCTTCGACGGTGAGGAGTTCGAGGAGGAGTCGAAGTTGCGCGAGGAGACGCGCAAGATCATGGAGCTGCCCGGCCTGCCGCTGCAGGCGACGTGTGTGCGTGTGCCGGTGATGGTCGGCCACGCCGAGGCGATCTGGATCGAGACGGAACGGCCGCTCTCGCCCGAGCGCGCTCGCGCGCTGCTCGGCCGAGCGCCGTCGGTGCGCGTCGAGGACTTCCCGTCGCCCGGCAAGGCGGCCGGCGGCGACGAGGTGCTCGTCGGCCGCATCCGCCGCGACCCCACGGTCGAGCAGGGCCTCGCGCTCTTTCTCGCCGGCGACAACCTGCGCAAGGGCGCCGCGCTGAACGCGATCCAGATCGCGGAACTCGTGCTGCAGCGCCAGACCGCAGCCGCGTAGACGCCAAGCGCACAACATCGCCCCGAGCAGGGTGAAGTCTTCCCGGCTTGCGGACGAGGCTACGGCTGGGGCGGCACCGGGAGCGGTTCCGGCAGGAACGCTTCCTTCACGACCCGCAGCACCTTCTCGCGCTTGCCTTCGACGACGGGCTGGAGGCCGCCGAGCTCGAGCCGGGCGAGGCCGACACGGCCGGAGACGCGGACGACCTGGAAGCCGAAGTCGGCGAGGAAGTCCTGCGGGAACACCGTCTTGTGCACCCGGAAGCGCTCGTAGCTCGACTCACCCTCGGGATACCGATACGAGAACGCCTCGAGGCTGCGCGCGCCGCGATCGCGCGCCTCGCCGATTGCGGCCAGGAACAGCGACTGGAGAACCCACGGGCTCGACGTCTCGACGATGTACGCGCAGGTCACGAGCATCGCGTCGTCCGACGGCGGGCCGCCGGGCAGCTCGTACGCCCGCGGGAACGCCGGCGCCGGCCCGTACTGCATCGAGCCGAGCACCCGGCCGTCCGAGTCGTAGTAGACGGTGCCGAACGCGCCGAACTCGAGCTCGATCTTCTCCATCCAGCGGTTCTTGTCGATCAGCCTGCGGCCGCGCGTCTGCCACCAGATGCACTCATGGCAAACGGTCGGCGCCGTTTCCAGGGTCAGCTTCGTGAGGCCGGAGATCCGCGGCGCCATGAGCCTCTACAGCCTCTACGGCCGCGCGACGTCGTCCACGACGACGTTGACGGCGGTCGGGCGGACGTCGGCCATCCTCAACAGGTAGTCGGCGACGCGCGTCTGCACTTCGGCCGCGACGGCCGGGATGTTCGCGCCGTAGTCGATCACGACGTGCACGTCGACCACGGCACCGGCCACGCGCGCACGCGGCCGGTGCTTCGTGTGAACCCCCTGCACCTCTGCGGCCGCGTCGAGCGCGTAGCGCGCGAGAACCTCGGGGGAGATGACGCTGTGGCCGTCCATGTCACCTGGATCGTAGAACGAGCTCGGTCACCTCTGGACGAGCAAAGAGCCGTAAGGGCACGAACGTCGTGCCGAGGCCCGGCGAGACGTGCATCGTGGTGCCTGCCCGCTCGACAACGCCCTCGGGGTACTTCGCACGGGGATGGGCGAGCAGCAGCTTGCCGAAGCCGTAGGGCAGCACGATCTGGCCCGCGTGCAGGTGGCCGGCGAGGATCAGGTTCCAGCGCCCGCGCTCGACCGTGTCGAGAGCGCGCGGGAAGTGGCAGAGGAGGATCCGCAGATCCGCGTCCGACGCGGCGAAGTTGCTGCGCCGCCTGGCCAGCCAGGTGCGCGGGTCGACACCGGCGAGCTCGATCCGCCGGCCCCGTAGCTCCACTTCCACCGCCGAGTCGACGAGCATCGTCCCGTGCTCGAGCCGCCCCAGCTCGACGGGACGGGCGAACGGATCGCGGGAGATCGCATAATCGTGGTTCCCGAGGACGACGTACGGGTGCGGCAGCCGCGCGAGCAGCGCGAGCAACCGCCGCTCGCCGCGCGGGCGCGAGAGCAGATCGCCGGTGACGCACACGAGGTCGGGCCGGCGCTCCACCACCCACTCGACGGCCCGCTCGACCGCGCGTACACCGCGGGACGGCACGCCGAGGTGGAAGTCGGAAAGGTGCGCGATGCGAAGGCCGTCCAGCTCGGGCGGCAGGCCGGCGATCCCGAGGTCGCGGACGCGGAGCCGCACCCACCCCGCCTCGAACCACCCCCACATCACGCACGCCGCTGCGACGGGCGCGACGACGAGCGCGGCGGCAGTCAGATCTCGAGCTTCTCGAGGACCGGCTTGACCGACACGACGTGACGCTTGAACTTCAGCTCCGACTCCTGGAGCCCGGCCGCGACGCCGACGAGCTGCGAGAGGTGGAGAATGGGCATGCCGTAGTCCTTGCCGGTCGCCTTTTTCAGCTTCGACTGCCAGGCGTCCAGCGAGAGGTGGCAGAGCGGGCACGGCGTCACGATCGCGTCGGCGCCGGCCTCCATGGCCTGCTCGATCGGCTGGATCAGCTCGCCGAGCGCGGTCTCCTCGCGGGCCTGGATGATCGGAAACCCACAGCACTTGATCTTCGCCGGGTAGTCGATCGCCTCGCCGCCGCACGCTTCGATGATCCGCTCGAGCGACCACGGCCGGTCGGGGTCCTCGAAGCCGTTGATCTTGGACGGGCGCAGGATCTGGCAGCCGTAGAACGGCGCGATCTTCAGGCCCTTGAGACCGCGGTGCGCGGCAACCTTCAGCTTCTCGTAGCCGGGGCCTTCCGCGATCTCCCACAGCAGGTGCCGCACCTCGACATCCTGCTCGTACGCCGGCACGCCGACCGAGACGAGGTTCTCGTTCACACGGGCGCGCACCTCCGAGTCGCCGCGCAGGATGTAGTTCGCCTGGCGGAGGTTGAGCGTGCAGACGTTGCAGACGGTGAGCAGCGTGTCGACGCCCTCTGCGGCCGCGTAGGCGAGGATGCGCGCGTTCAGGTGGAGATAGTAGTCCGGCTCGGCCTCGTGGATGTCGCCGGCACCGCAGCAGGTGACCGATTCGAGCTCGACAAGCTCCAGCCCCACCTTGGGCGCGAGCGCCTGCGTCGCCGAATCGAGCTCCTTCGCCGACAGCGAAGCGAGACAGCCCTTGTAGTACGCGACGCGCCTGGTCTCGATCGCCGCCTGAGTCACCGCTTCGCGTCTCCTTCGCCTGGTGGTTTGTTGCCGTCCGAGCCGCTCGGCACCTCGTCCTCGGCGAGGTAGGGACGCAGGAAGGAACCGGGCCGCTCGTAGATCTGCTCCAGATCCTCGTCGCCCGGATGACCATGCGCGAGCCGGGAGAGCGCGCGCTCGCCCTGGACGATGCCGGCGTACCCGTTCATCCCCTGGTCGCGCACGAGGTCGTGCAGGCGGCGCGACTCCTGCACGTCCTTGGCGACGTGCGGCGGGAAGGGCGGCGGCACCTTGCCCTTCAGGGCGAGGTCGAGCGCGAACCGCGTCTGCTTGATCGCCGACACCACGCCCTGCGTCTTCGGCACCAGCTCCGTCTCGCGGAGCCAACCGGTGGTTTTCGCGGAGGTGACGAACCACTTCGCGTGCTTCGCGCCCATGTCGCGGTCGATCCCTTCCTTCATCGACTCCGCGCCGAGCTTCGCGATCGCGTCGCGCGGGTCGACGCCCCTCGGGCAGCGCTCGTTGCACATGTAGCAGCGCGTGCACTCCCAGAGGCCGTGCTCACCGCTCAGCCTCTCGAGTCGGGCGATCTTCTGGCCGTCGCGTGGGTCGCCGACGAAGCGCATCGCCTTCGCGAGCGCCTGCGGCCCGAGGAAGTTCGGGTCGGACTCCATCGAGTTGCACTCCGAGACGCAGCAGCCGCAGTTGATGCAGAGCGCTTCCTTCTTGATCACGTTCATGCGCTCTTGCGTGATGCGGTACTCCTTGCCGTCCGGAGGCTCGTCGTAGCCGGGCCGCAGGGACGGGTCGACGCTGCGGAACTTCTCCCAGAACGGCTCCATGTCGACGACGAGGTCCTTGACGATCGGCAGGTTGCCCATCGCCGAGATGACCGGGATACGACCGGCCTGTGCGATGTCGTGCATGCGCACCTTGCACGCGAGCACCGCCGCACCGTCCATGCGCATGCCGCACGAGCCGCAGATCATCATCCGGCAGCTCTTGCGGTACGCGAGCGTCCCGTCATGCTTGTCCTTGACGATGTCGAGGCAGTCGAGCAGCGTCGCCTCTTCGGGGGCGTCGATCTCGAATTCCTGCAGCTCACGCTCGCCGGATCGCGAGTTGAAGCGCCAGACCTTCAGACCGACCTGCATCAGTACGTCCGCTCCATCGGGTCGTACTTCGTGTAGCGGACTTCCTTCCACGAGAGCTCCGGGCCCCCATCTCCCCAGCGCGAGATCGAGTGCTTCATGAAGTTCTCGTCGTCGCGGGTCGGGAAGTCGTACGGCCGGGAGTGCGCACCGCGGCTTTCCTTGCGGGCGACGCCGGCCGTCAGCATGGCCGCACCGAGATCGATCGCGTTGCCGAGCTCGATCGCCTGCGTCAGGTCGTTGTTGAAGACGTCGCCCTTGTCCTCGACCAGGACGTTGGCGTAACGCTCCCGCAACGCGTCCACGTCGTCGATCGCGGTCAGCATCTTCTGCTCGCGGCGGAAGACGCCGAAGTTCTCGAACATCGTCGCCCCGAGCTCGTCGCGAATCTGCCACGGGCGCTCGCCCTTCGTTCGGCCGAGCAGCGTTTTGAGGTCGCGGTCCGCGTCGCCGAGCTGTGACTC
>JALYLO010000041.1 GCA_030774175.1 Actinomycetota bacterium | reverse complement strand
TCCTGATGAGTGTGACGAGCGGCGCCTCGACCGTTCAGGTCTTCTCCGACGTCGTCTTGGTCGGCCGAGGCAGCACCGAGATCACGCTGACGACAACTGCACCGCTGCTGGCCGACGCGGCCGTCCGTCCCTTTGAAGTTCGCCTCGCGAGGCTGCTGGTCGGCCGCATCCGAACCTGAGTCGCTGGAGCGTCAACTCACCGGCTACAATCCGCGCCCGTGGCGGGAGAGCGCGTCAAATTGGTCGTTCAGAACCGTGCCGTCCTCGGTTCGGCCGAGTCGCGGCGCCTGCGCCGCCAGGGCGTCGTGCCGGGCGTCCTCTACGGCCGCGAGGAGCCTGTCGCGATTTCGATCGCCGAGCGCGACCTGCGCACCGCCCTCACCACACGCGGCGGACTGAACGCGGTGCTCGACGTCGTTGTCGACGGCGGCAAGGCGCACTCCTCGGTGCTCAAGGAATACCAGCAGGACAAGATTCGGGGCCGCATCACGCACGTCGACCTCCAGGAAGTGCGCCTCGACCAGCCGATTCACGCAACCGTGCCGGTCACGCTGCACGGCGAGGCAGAGGGCGTGAAGGAGGGCGGCGTGCTCACGCAGGTGACGAGCGAGGTGAACGTCGAGGCGCTCCCGATGGAAGTCCCGGAGCACCTCGAGGCCGACATCTCGGAGATGCAGATCGGCGACACACTGCGCCTCTCCGCGGTGAAGCTGCCAGAGGGCGTCACGCTGCTCGACGACCCCGACGAGACCGTGCTCGCCTCCGTCACGCAGCCGCGGATCGAGGAGGAGCCCGAGACGACGCCCGAAGCCGGCGAGGAGCCCGCAGAGGGCGAAGCCGCCGAGGGCGGCGAGGCTGTCTCGGACGAGGCGCCCGCCGAGTCGGCCGCCGACGGCGAGACCGGCACAACCGAAGGTTAGAAGCTCCGTCGTGCGCCTGTGGCCGCGTCGCCACGGCACCTCGCTCGACCTGCTCGTCGCGGGCCTCGGCAACCCGGGGCGCGAGTACGCGCGCAACCGGCACAACGTCGGCTGGCTCGTGGTCGAGGAGCTCGCCCGCCGCCACGACGGCTCCTGGAAGGCCAAGTTCCACGGCCAGCTCGCGGAGATCCGCATCGACGGCCACAAGATCGCGCTCCTGAAGCCCGAGACGTACATGAACGACTCGGGGCGCTCGATCGGCGACGCGATGCGGTTCTTCAAGCTCGACCCGAACGCGGTACTCGTCGTCCACGACGAGAGCGACCTGCCGGCCGGGCGGCTCCAGGCGCGGGCCGGCGGCGGCCTCGCCGGCCACAACGGCCTGCGCTCGATCGCGCAGCACCTCGGCACTCCGGACTTCCTGCGCCTGCGCGTCGGCGTGGGGCGGCCGGAGCGGGGCGATCCCCGTCCGCTCGCCGACTACGTGCTCGGTGACTTCGAGCCGCACGAGGACACCGACCGCCTCGTCGCGGCAGCCGCGGACGCCGTCGAGACACTCGACGCCGAAGGCCTCGACGCGGCCCAGCGCGCGATCAACGGCAAGCCTAGATAGAGGCTAGGGGGTCCCAGTACGATGGCGGCCCGGCCGAACGCCTCGTTCGGCCGAACGCCATGGACCGCCCCGTTCTCTACAGCCTCGTCGAACGGCTTCGCGCCGATCAGCGCCTGCAGGAGCTCGCGGGCGCTCTGCCGACGCGCGCCCGTGTGTCGGAGCCCGTGCTCCCGCTCGTGCTCGCGGCGCTTCAGGACGAGCTCGGCCATGGGCTCGTCGCGCTCCTGCCGGAAGACGCCGACGCGCGCGACATCGCCGAGGCTGCCGCATGGTTCCTGGGCGACGACGCCGTCGCGCTCTTCCCATCGCGCGGGGTGCACTGGGCGTCGGGCCTCGAGCCACCGCCGCACCTCGTCGGCGAGCGGGCGCGCGCGCTGGCGGTGCTCGAGCGCGGCGGCCTTGTCTGTGCCTCAGCGGCCGCAATCGCCGAAGGCCTGCCTCCGCCCGCCGCGCGGCCGGCCGCACTCGAGCTGGCGCTCGGCGACGACCCGGGCATCGACGGGCTGGCGGTGCACCTCGCCTCGGGCGGGTACGAGCGCGTCGAGCGTGTCGAGGAACGCGGGCAGTTCGCCGTGCGCGGCGGTCTTGTCGACGTCTTCCCGACCACCGGTCGCGAGCCGCTGCGCATCGAGCTGTTCGGCGACGAGATCGAGCAGATCCGCGCCTTTTCCCCGTTCACCCAGCGCGCCCTCCGCCAGGTCGAGCACGCGACGGTCTATCCCGCCGCCGAGCGCCGCAGGGAGCTCGCCGAGCTCGACCTCGGGCCCGAGGAGGGAGAGGCGCGGGCGGCGGTCTCCGCTCCCGACGACCTCGTGCCCGCGTTCGACCGCGGCCCCGACCTCGTGTGGCTCGCGGAGGAGGTGCGCGCGGTCTGGGCCGAGGAATCGCTGCTGGGCGTCGAGCTGGACGGCGCGACCCAGCTGACCCCGCTGCCGCAGGGGCAGCCCTTCTCGTTCGACGCGCAACGGCCGGCGATCGCCGCGCGCGGCCTCGCCGAAGCCGAGAACGAGCTCGGTGGGCTCCTCCGGCAACAGCTCGACGTGATCGTGGCGTTCCCACACCGCGGCGAGGCGCTGCGTCAGCAGCAGCTGCTCCGCCGCGTCGAGGCGCGGGTGCTCGAGCCGGGGGAGGCGCCGGAGGGCCTGACCTTCGCTGTCGCGCCGGCCAGGCGCGGCTTCGTCTGGCGCGAGCTCGGGGTGGCGCTCCTGCCGGACACGCAGATCTTCCGCAAGCGTCCACCGCGCGCAACCGCGGCGCCGGGACGCGCGCTGCAGAGCTTCTCCGACCTGCGTACCGGCGACTACGTCGTGCACGAGGACCACGGCATCGCCCAGCTGCTGGGATTCGAGACGAAGTCGGTCGCCGGCGTCACGCGCGACTACCTCCTGCTCGCCTACCGCGGGGACGACCGCGTCTACGTCCCGCACGAGCAGATCGGCAAGGTCAGCCGCTACATCGGCGCCGACGCGAAGGCGCCGGCGCTGTCGAAGCTCGGCGGCAAGGCGTGGGACAACTTGAAGACGCGGGCGCGCCGGCATCTCCGCGAGATGGCCGGCGAGTTGATCCAGCTCTATGCGCAGCGGCAGACGCAGCCGGGTGTCGCCTACGACGTCGACCACGAGTGGGTCGAGCGGCTCGAGAGCGAGTTCCCCTATCGCGAGACGGAGGACCAGCGCACCGCGATCGAGGCCGTGAAGGAGGATCTCGAAGCGCCCCGGCCGATGGACCGCCTCGTCTGCGGTGACGTCGGGTTTGGCAAGACCGAAGTCGCACTGCGCGCGGCGTTCGCGGTCGCGGTGAGCGCCAAGCAGGTACTGATGCTTGTCCCGACGACCGTGCTCGCGCAGCAGCACTGGAACACGTTCCGCGACCGCTACCGCGACTTCCCGGTCAACGTCGACATGGTCTCGCGCTTCCGCAAGCCCGCCGAGATCAAGAAGGTGCTCGCCGAGTTCGCGCTCGGCAAGGTCGACGTTCTCATCGGGACGCACCGTGTGCTCTCGCGCGATGTGATCCCGAAGGAGCTCGGTCTCGTGATCGTCGACGAGGAGCAGCGCTTCGGCGTCGCGCAGAAGGAGCTGCTTCGCCAGCTCCGCCTCGAGGTCGACGTGCTCGCACTGAGCGCGACGCCGATCCCGCGCACTCTCCACATGTCGCTCGCCGGCTTGCGCGACATCTCCGTGATCGAGACCCCGCCCGAGGGCCGCAGGCCGATTCGCACGTTCGTCGGCGAATACGACGAAGACCTGATCGAGCAGGCGCTCGAGCGCGAGGTCGCCCGCAACGGGCAGGCGTTCTACCTCCACAACCGCGTGGAGACGATCGAGGAGGCGGTCGAGAAGTTGCGGCAGATGTGCCCGAGCCTCCGTTTCCTCGTCGGGCATGGGCAGATGCCCGAGCGCCAGCTCGAGGATCAGATGCTGAAGTTCCTGGCCGGCGACGCGGACGTGCTCGTGTCGACGACGATCATCGAGTCGGGGCTCGACATCCCTCAGGCGAACACCCTGATCGTCGAGCGCGCAGACCAGCTCGGCCTCGCCCAGCTCTACCAGATCCGTGGGCGCGTCGGCCGCAGCGACCTGCTCGCGCATGCGTACCTCTTCTACCCAGACGCCCACGAGTTGACGCCGGAGGCGCGCGCACGCCTGGCGACGCTCGCCGACCACACAGAGCTCGGCGCCGGATTCGCGATCGCCATGCGCGACCTCGAGATTCGCGGTGCCGGCGACCTGCTCGGTGCCGAGCAGTCCGGCCACGTCGCCGCGCTCGGCTTCGAGCTGTACGTCGAGATGCTGCACGAGGCCGTGGCCGAGCTCTCGGGGCAGCGCCGCCTGGCCGCCCGCCCCGTACGCGTCGACGCCCGCGTCGACGCCTACGTCCCGGCCGGCTACATCGCGGCCGAAGCCCTGAAGATCGACCTGCACCGGCGGATCGCGCTCGCAGAGACAGAGGATGAGCTGCACGAGCTGCGCGTCTCGACGGAGGATCGTTACGGGCCGGTGCCGGAACCGGTCGAGAACCTCTTCGCGATCCAGGGGGCCAAGCTGAAGCTCGCCCGGCTCGGGGCGGACTACCTCGTCTTCCGAGGCGGCCGCGCGTCGGTTGGCCCCGTCGTCCTCGGCTCGGGCGAGCTGCGCGAGCTGCGCGCCCAGGTCGAGACCGCGGTGTACTCCTCGGGCAATCGCGAGGTGACGTTAAGGCACGATGAATTTACGAGAGCCCTCGATTTGGTCGATGCTATGCTGCTCGCGCGCCAGGCGGCATAGCCGGCGCTTTCCTATGAAAAAGGCGAAGTTCTCTCTCCCGATCGTTCTCGTCGCGGCGCTGCTGGCAGGTTGCGGCGGCGGCGGCGGCGCGGGCCTGAAGAGCGACGACATCGCGGTCGTCGGCAAGGTGCACATCCAGAAGTCGGGTTTCGACGCGTTGCTCGGGCAGGCCAAGCGAAGCTTCGTGCAGCAGGGCCGTAAGTTTCCGAAGCAGGGCACGTCCGATTACCAGACGATCAAGAGTCAGGCCGTCACACTGCTCGTCCAGCAGGCCGAGCGCGAGTCCAAGGCTCGGTCGATGGGAATCACGATCTCCGACAAGGACGTCCAGACCCGGCTCGCCCAGATCAAGAAGCAGTACTTCGGCGGAAGCGAGAAGCGCTACCAGTCGCAGCTGAAGAAGCAGCACCTGACCGAAGCGCAGGTCAGCCAGGACATTCGCTCGCAGCTGATCTCCGAGGCGGTCTTCAAGAAGGTCACGACGAACGTCACGGTCTCGAACGACGACGTGCACCAGTACTACATCACGCACCCGCAGCTCTACTCGCAGGCACAGAAGCGTGACGTCCGGCACATCCTCGTCAAGTCGAAGCCGCTCGCCGACTCGCTCTTCCGCCAGCTGGCAAGCGGCAACGACAAGACGTGGTGCTCACTCGCGAAGAAGTACTCGCAGGATCCGGGCTCGAAGGACCAGTGCGGCAAGCTGACGGTCTCGAAGGGCCAGACGGTGCCGGAGTTCGACAAGATCGCGTTCTCGCAGCCGACGAAGAAGATCCACGCGCCGATTCACAACGCACAGTACGGCTGGTTCATCATCGAGCCGCTCGGTAACGTCAAGCCCCGCTCGACGACGCCCGAGAAGCAGGTCTCGGCTTCGATCAAGCAGCAGTTGCTCCAGCAGAACAAGAACCAGGCGATGACCGACTGGGTCAGCGGCCTGACGAAGAGCTTCTGCTCCGGGTCAAAGATCAAGTACCAGGTCGGCTTCGCGCCGACGCCCGATCCCTGCGCCGCGACGACGACCAACGCCACCACGACCTGAGCCTGCCTACGAGGGTCAACGCCGTGTCGCTCGCGGAAGCGCTCGTCGAGCTCCAGGAGCTGACCGAGCGGCTGCGCCGCGACTGTCCGTGGGACCGCGAGCAGACGGTGCGCACGATCGTTCCACACACCGTCGAGGAGGCCTACGAAGTGGCCGATGCGGCGCAGTCGGGCGACGACGCGAAGCTGCTCGACGAGATCGGCGACCTGCTCTTCCAATGCGTTTTCCTGTCGGTGATCCTCCAGGAAACCGCTAGTGGAGACCTGGAAACGGCGATACGCGGTGTGACTGCAAAGCTCGTGCGACGACACCCTCACGTCTTCGGACCGACTCCAATCTCGAGCGCGGGCGGAGTGCGCCGGCGCTGGGAGGAGATCAAGCACACCGACGAGGGGCGCGAGGGCGTCTTCCACGAAGTGCCGGAGAACCTGCCCGGGCTCTCGTACGCCCGCAAGGTGCAGCAGCGCGCGAAGTCGGCCGGCTTCGAGTACTCAGATCTCGCCGGCGCGCTCGCCGACTTCGACGACGAGCTCCGCGAGCTCCGCGAGGAGCTACCCGCATCGGATCCGGCGCCCGAGACTCCGCCGCACGCCCGCGTCGCGTCCGAGCTCGGAGACGTGCTGTTCGCGGCCGTCAACGTCGCGCGTCGGCTCAACGTCGACCCCGAGCTCGAGGTGCGCGCGGCCGCGAAGCGCTTCCGCGCCCGCGTCGAACGTGCCGTCGAGCTGGCGGCTGCGGATGCGCAAGACTGGACGACGCTCCCGCTCGACGAGCAGGACGTCTACTACGACAAGGCCAAGGAGAGAGAGTGAGTGCAATCGCAGAGGTGCTCGGCCGGCAGGTGCTGGACTCGCGCGGCAACCCGACCGTCGAGGTCGACGTGCGACTCGAATCCGGGCACCTCGGGCGCGCGATCGTCCCGTCGGGGGCGTCCACCGGCGTACACGAGGCGGTCGAGCTGCGCGACGGCGGCGCCGAGTGGGGAGGCAAGGGCGTCGCCAACGCCGTCGCCAACGTGAACGGCGAGCTCGCTGGGGCGGTGCGCGGGCGCGAGGCGCGGGACCAGGAGGGGCTCGACCGGACGCTCATCGACCTGGACGGCACACCGAACAAGGCCAGGCTCGGGGCGAACGCGATCCTCGGCGTCTCGCTCGCAACAGCCAAGGCGGCTGCCGCCGCGGTCGACGAGCCTCTCTGGCTGTACCTCGGTGGCGAAGGCGCGACGACGCTGCCGGTGCCGATGCTGAACGTGATCAACGGCGGCGTCCACGCGACCAACTCGATCGACCTCCAGGAGTTCATGGTCGTGCCCGTCGGCGCGGAGACGTTCTCCGAGGGCCTGCGGGTCGGCGCAGAGGTCTACCACGCGCTCAAAAGGGTGCTCTCCGATCGTGGCCTCGCCGTCGGCGTCGGCGACGAGGGTGGCTTCGCGCCCGACCTGGACTCGAGCGAGGCGGCGATCGAGGCGATCCTCGAGGCCGCGGAGCGTGCCGGACATCGAGAGCGGATCGCGATCGCCCTCGACCCGGCAGCGAGCGAGGTCTTCTCCGAGGGCGTCTATCGCTTCGAGGGCCGCGAACGCTCGAGTGCCGACATGCCGGCGTTCTGGGCGGAGATCGTCGACCGGTATCCCGTCGTCTCGATCGAGGACGGCGCGGCCGAGGACGACTGGGAGTCGTGGCGGGCGCTGACCGACCTGCTCGGCGACCGCGTGCAACTCGTGGGTGACGACCTCTTCGTGACGAACTCCGACCGGCTTCAGCAGGGGATCGACCGCCGCGTCTGCAATTCGATCCTCGTCAAGGTGAACCAGATCGGCACGCTCAGCGAGACGATCGAAGCCGTCCGGCTCGCGCAGCGCAGCGGCTACACGGCCGTCATCTCGCACCGCTCCGGCGAGACGGAGGACGCGACGATCGCCGACCTGGCGGTGGCCCTCGGTACCGGCCAGATCAAGACGGGCGCGCCCGCCCGCTCGGAGCGCGTCGCGAAGTACAACCAGCTGCTGCGGATCGAGGAGGAGCTGGGAGGGAAGGCGCAGTACCCCGGCTGGGGCGCATTCCCACGCGCCAAGCATTGACGCGGGTCGGGAGCTTCGACCTGCCGTGACCACGCTCGCTACTGTTGAGCGCATGGCGACGGATAGGCGCAGGACGAAGATCGTGGCCACGATGGGGCCGGTTTCGTCCAAGCACGACATGGTCCGGGCGCTCGTCGACGCGGGCGTCGACGCGATCCGCCTCAACCTCTCCCACGGGAACCACGAGGACCACGCCGCCGGCGCCCATGTCGTGCGCGAGGTTCAGGAGGAGACCGGCAAGCCGCTCGCGCTGATCGCCGACCTCCAGGGGCCGAAGCTGCGCATCGGCGACCTGGACGCACCGCGCATCCTGCTCAAGAACGAGGAGCTAATCGTCGTCGGCGAGCAGCATGCGTCGAACGGCGAGCTTCCGGTGGCGCCTGCCGTGATCGGCGAGGTGCTGCGCGCCGGCCACGACATCCTGATCGACGACGGCCTCGTACGGCTCACGGTGCAGGAGGTCGAGCACGGCCGCGCGCGGTGCCTCGTCGTCGTCGGCGGCGAGGTGAAGTCTCACAAGGGCGTCAACCTGCCCGGAGTCCCGGTGCCGATCCCGTCGCTGACGAAGAAGGATCTCGACGACCTCGACTTCGCGCTGGCGCTCGGCGTCGACTTCGTCGCGCTGTCGTTCGTGCGCGCCGCCGCAGATGTGCGTGACCTCCAGGCAATCATCCGCCAGCATGGCTCTCCGGCGCACGTGATCGCGAAGATCGAGAAGGCCGAAGCCGTCGAGGCGCTCGAGGAGGTTCTCCACGAGGCCGACGCGATCATGGTCGCGCGCGGCGACCTCGGCGTCGAGATCGGCGCTGCAACGGTTCCACTCCTCCAGAAGAGGATCATCCTCCGCTGCCTCGAGGCGGGGAAGCCGGTGATCACCGCGACGCAGATGCTCGAGTCGATGATCGAGCATCCGGAGCCGACGCGCGCGGAGGCGAGCGACGTGGCGAACGCGATCCTCGACGGCACGTCGGCGCTGATGCTCTCCGCCGAGACGGCGACGGGCAACTATCCGATCGAAGCCGTGCAGACGATGGACAAGATCGCCCGCGCCGTCGAGCCGTCGATGGGCTACCGCCACCAGGCGCCGGAGCCCGGCGAGCAGACAACGGTCGGCCGCGCGATGTCGAACG
The DNA here is from genome assembly GCA_030774175.1 of Actinomycetota bacterium. Next base: position 4,043 of record JALYLO010000041.1, on the reverse strand, counting down.
CCGCCTGCGACCTCGCGGAGACGATCGGCGCGCGCGCGATCCTGGTCCCGACCTTCACCGGGCGCACCGCGTCCGGCGTCGCCCGGCTGCGTCCGCGCCGCCCGATCGTCGGCCTGTCGCACCATCAGACCGCAGTGCAGCAGATGGCGCTCGAGTGGGGCGTGACGCCGGTGCTGATGCCGCAGACGGCGAACGTGGAGGACCTCTGGTCACGCTCGCTCGAGTCGGCCCTGAACTCCGGCGGGATCGACAAGGGCGACCGCGTCGTGCTGACGGCCGGCACCGCCGTCAACCTCCCGGGCTCGACGAATGTGATCAAGGTGGACATCGCCTGATCGTAGGGAATCGCGTGCGCGCGCAGAACGAGCGACCTGATGCCGCGCCTGCGACCGACCCGGCTGCTCGCGATCGCCGGGCTCACACTCGTCGCCTTCCTCTACTGGAAGCCCACGCACACCTACCTGCACGCGAAGCGGGAGCTCCAGGCCCGCAACGCCGAGGTCCACGTTCTCCGCACCCAGAACGCGCGCCTCGAGCGCCGGCTCGCGCAGTCGGCGACCGGCGGCCAGCTCGTGCGCGAGGCACGCAGGCTCGGCCTGGTCAAGCCAGGGGAGCGGCTCTTCATCGTGAAGGGCATCACCGCCTGGCGGCACAAGCACTACCACTAACCCCGCCGCGTGGATGACAGGGAAATCGTCGCGCGGCAGCTCGGTCGCGCGCCTCGGGCGTTTCGGCGGGTCGCCGTGCGCTGCCCGTTCGGGCGCCCGGCGGTGACAGAGCAGGCGCCAATCGACGAGGACGGCCGTCCCTTTCCCACGCAGTACTACGTCACCTGCCGAGCGCTCGTCTCGGCGATCTCGCGCCTGGAGGCGGCGGGGGGCGTCGAGCGTTGGACGCGCGCCGCACGCGACGAGCCCGAGCTCGCAGCCAGCCTCGCGGCGGCCCAGGGGGAACAGCGCGCGCTGCGGCCGGAGATCGACGCCGGCATCGGCGGCTCGACGCGCAGCGGCAGCCTGAAGTGCCTCCACGCACATGCGGCATTCGCGCTCGCGCGGCCCGGGTACGAGCTCGGCGACCGGATCCTTGCCGAGCTGCCGTCACTGTGGCCCGACTCTTGCTGTACTCCCTGACGTGGAGGTCGAGCTCGCGCGCCAGCAGTGGCAGGACGGGAATCGCCGCATCGAGCAGGCGCGCGCGGACCGCCGCCGCTACCTCCGGCTGACCGGCCAGGTCGACACGGTCGTGGCCGCGCTTCGCCAGCGGATCGGGCAGATCTTCACGCTCTCAGAGCTCGCCGACGCCTACGACGGTGCGGATCACTGGGCGGGCGGGCTGCTCGACGACGCCGACCCGGACCAGGCGCCGGCGAGGGAGCCCGGCACGGTCGCCGATGCCGCGTTCTACGTCTACGCCCGGGGCGCGACGGACTACCGCCCGTGAGGCGCCGCCTCCTCCTCGCAGCCGGCCTGCTGCTCGCCTTTGCCGCCGGCATCGCAGTCGGCCAGGCCGCCGAGGACAACCCGGTTCCCGGCGGGACGCAAACGCTCGTTCGCACGCTTCGACCGCTGCCGCTCGCCCCGGCCGCGCTCGAAACGGTGACCGTAACGGTTCAGAGTCACTGATTCCGTTTAGGTATGAGCAGCTTTGGCTACTTTTCGGGTGATGACGTATCCCGGGAGACGAGCGCCCACGGGCGAGCCGGACTGGCTCACCCTCGGCCAGGCCGCGAGATTCCTCGGCGTGGCGCAGTCGACGATCCGCAAATGGTCCGACCAGGGCCGCGTGCCCGCCTTCTACACACCGGGCGGCCATCGCCGGTACCGGCGGCGCGATCTCGAGTCGTTCCTCGAGCGGTCAGGCCCCGGAGGCCGTAGCGGCGGGCCGCTCGTCCTCGTCGTCGATGACGATCCGCGCCTGCGCGAGTTCGTGCGGGTCAATCTGGAAATGGAGGGTTACTCGGTTCGCGAGGCGTCGAGCGCCGACGAGGCGCTGGCGGCGCTCGAGGATCAGGCACCCGAGCTCGTCCTGCTCGACGTCGTGATGCCCGGCGTCGACGGCTGGCAGATGCTCCAGCGGATGCAGGAGCGCCACGGCTCCATCCCGGTGATCATGTTCAGCGGCAAGGTCGACGATGCGACGACCGCGGATGCCGAGAGCCGCGGCGCGCGCGCGTTCGTCGGCAAGCCGTTCGACCCGCAGCAGTTGATCGAGCGGGCCAAGCAGCTCGTCCCTGCTTGATCTCTGCCGACAAGCACCTGGAGCGCTGGATCGTCTCCCACCGCGTCGGGTGGCTCGACTGGTTCTTCATCGGCCTCTCGCGGATCGGAACCCTCGGGCTGGTCTGGATCCTGATCGGCGCGGTGCTGGCGATCCTCTTGCGCCGCCCCTGGCTGCTCGCAGGCGTCGTCGCGGCGGACGCGGTGGCCGACCTCCTCGCGGCGCTCGGCAAGGCGCTCGTGCACCGGCACCGGCCGTTCGTCCTGGAGCTCGGTCCGAGGACGTCCACGCACTCGTTCCCCTCCGGTCACTCCGCAACGAGCTTCGCATGCGCGACGATGCTCTCGGCCGCCGCGCCGCGCCTGCGGGTGCCTCTCTACGCACTCGCGGCGCTGATCGCCTTCTCGCGGCTCTACAACGGCGACCACTTCCCGCTCGACGTCCTGGCGGGCTCGGTGCTCGGGCTCCTCGTCGCTACAGCTCTTCTGCGGCTCGCAGCAGTCCGCCGACGATCACCCCGAGCGCGGCGACCAGGCTGATCCAGATCCCAATCCCGCGGCCGTCGGCCGGCAGCACCGAGTCGGGGATCGAGATGACGCGGATCAGGACGAAGATCGCCGCCAGCGCGCCGAGCGCGAGCACCAGCAGGCTCTCGGGCACCGTGGGCGGCAGCTCGAAGCCAGACTCACGCAGCGCGACGAGGGCGACCACCGCGAGGCCGATGAAGAAGACGAGCTTGCCGAGAACGCCTGTGTGCCAGCCGATCACGGCCAGCTTCACGCCGACGCCGGAGCCCGCGTACCAGTCCATGAACGACGACAGAGCGAGCACGAGACCCGCGATCCAGGCGACGCGCTCGCCGACGGCCCAGATCCCGCCCGCCGGCTGCAGGTAGCCGGCCGGCGTCGGCGCGCCGGCCTCGGGCGCGTCGAGCTCGAAGAAGTCCGGGGTTTCCACCTCACTAAGTATGGGGATGAAACCGGTCAGCAGAGCAATCGACAGTTGCACGAAAGGGGTCTTCATGCTCGACGAGGCACGCAAGCTCGCCACGGCCGACGGCGACTACGTGGAGTTCTACGCCGCCGGGACGCGGGCCGCAGGGGCATTCCACTGCTCGAGCTGCCGGTACGGAGTCACGGTGCACGGCGTGCTGCCGCCCTGCCCGATGTGCGCGGGGACGACCTGGGAGCACGCGCCCTGGAGCCCGTTCTCGCGCCGCGTCGACCGCCGGCGCTAAACGGTCGACGAAGGGCGCGCGAGCATCAGACCCCGAAGCGCGAGCATCAGACCCCGAACAGGGTCTGAAGCTCGTGCCAGGCCGCGAGGATCGCGAACGCAGCGAGGAAGGCGAGCACGAGCAGGGTCACCCAGAAGCGGACGTCGGAGCGGCGGACCTCGCTGCGGCGCTCCGTGCGGACGCGGCGGCGTGCGCGCTCGCGGCGGTAGGCGTCCTCGATCGCACTCGGGTCGAGCGACGGCGCGTCCTCGGGAAGCGACGGTGTGGTGCGCGCTGGCTCGGCCATCGCGAGAGTGTAGGCAATATTGCCCCTTACGATGGTCGTCGAGGCCGGGGGGCTGCCCGTCGAACTGGTCGCCGACGCCGCCGTGGAGATCGCCGCGGCGGCGGATCTGCGCGCCGCGCTGGCCTCGATCGCCGAGGTCGCCGCTCGCGCAAGTGAAGCGGATCTGGCGGTTCTGCGGGTGGTCGACGCGCACGGCGACCTGGCAGTCCGCGCCGCTGCGCCCGAGGGATCGGCGCTCGCAGCCGAGGTTGCGGGCACCCGGTCGCCCTGCGAGTCGATGGCGGCGGGCGCGGTCTCCGAGGC
>JALYLO010000040.1 GCA_030774175.1 Actinomycetota bacterium | reverse complement strand
GACGCTGCGTCGGGACTGAAGACGCGTCAGCGAACGATCGCCAGTGCGAGGCTCGGCGAGCAGCCGCGCTCGACGAGAGCGGCGAGCGCATGCCAGTCGATGCGGTCCGCGAACGACTCGGCGAAGGCTCTCGGCACGCCGAGGCGCCTCAGTTGCTCCGCACGCCATGCACGAACCAGAAGCTCCTCTTCGGCTCCCCTGTCGAGACGATCGGCGGTCTTCAGGTTCGGTTCCATCGTTCTCTCCTCCCAGATCGAGTGCGGCGGTGAGATCGAACGGTGCAGGCGCGCGGCGTCATCGACGCCAGCTGCGATTCGAGCGTCCCGGTAGCAGACGTCTTCGGATTCCGGCTAGCCGCAATGCGGCGCGGCCTAATAGTTGCAACGCTGATTCCATGGCTCTTCGCTGCCTCATCGTCGACGACAACCATGCGTTCCTGGACGCCGCGCGCGTGCTCCTCGAGCGAGAAGGCCTCACGATCGCGGGTGTCGCCTCCACGTCCGCGGAGGCGCTCCGGAAAGCCGAGTCGCTGCGGCCCGACGTCGTCCTCGTCGACATGATGCTCGGGAAGGAGAGCGGCGCCGAGCTCGCGCGACGCCTGGTCGAAGGCGATCGAGGCGGCGGGTCGACCGTGATCCTGATCTCGACGAACGCTGAAGATGACATCGCGGAACTGGTCACCGGGAGCCCGGCGGCCGGCTTCCTCTCGAAGGCAGAACTCTCGGCGAGCGGGATTCGCCGCATGGTCGACGGCGACATGCGCCGGCGGCGTTAACGCGCGTCGAGGAACGTGATCACGGCGAGCACGCGCCGCTGGTCGTCCGCAGTCGCGGGCAACCGGAGCTTCGTGAGGATGCTGTGCACGTGCTTCTCGACCGTCCCCTCCGTGATCCAGAGCTTGTGGGCGATGCCGGCGTTCGAGCGGCCTTCCGCCATGAGCGACAGCACCTCGCGCTCGCGCGGCGAAAGGACGTCGAGCGGGTCCTTGACGCGGCGAGCGGCGACGAGCTCCTGGACGAGCGCGGGATCGACGACCGATGCTCCTTTCACGACTCGCTCGAGCGTCTCGACGAACTCGTCCACGTCTGTTACGCGGCTCTTCAGCAGGTAGCCGCTGCGCTCGCCGCTGGCGAGGAGGTCCGTGGCCTCCTCGACCTGCACGTGGGCGGAGAGAACGAGGATCGCGGTCTCCGGCAGTTCCTCGCGGATGACGCGGGCGGCGTCGAGGCCTTCGTTCGTGTGGCTGGGCGGCATTCGGATGTCGACGATCGCGAGCTCGGGCCGGTGCTCGCGAACGAGCGCGATGAGGTCGGAGGGGGTGTCGCACTGGCCGACGACCTCGAAACCGGACCGCTCGAGCAGCCCCGCCAGGCCTTCGCGGAGGAGAACGTCGTCGTCCGCCAGAACCACACGGGTCGCCGTCGCGTTCACACGGACGATTATGGGGCACGGAGTTGACTGGCGGATCGCAGGACTGCGAGATGCCGGTCGGTGGGGAGCGTCAACGAACGCTGGCCGTGAAGACGCGCGCGATTTCGCCGCGATGGTTCCAGCGCGAAACCCAACTCACGAAGCCAGGAGGCATCGCCATGAGACGACTTCTCGGTATCCGCAGCTCAGCGGGCCCGCGCTCGCGTCTGTCGATCGCCTCGCGACGTCTCGAGCGCGCGGCTGGCCTCAAGGTAGCGCTTGACGTTCGCAGGCTCCGGATCGTCCGAGAGCGCGAGGACGGCTTCGACGAATTGCCGGACGGCCGCCGGCTTCAGAGGTGCAAGCGGGGCGCGACTCATGCGAAATGCGCGATGCCGAAGACCAGCAGGAAGACGAGCAACGCAAGCGCGACGACGAATGTGAGCGCGGCACCGACGAGGATGGGAAGCGTCTCAGGGCTCTCGCCCTCGTCGGCGATCTTCCGCAGGTGCGCGGCCTCCTCCACCGCGGCGACCAGCGGGTGGCGGACGATGCGGTTGCGTCGTGAGACGCCGGTGGAGCGATTCGCGTTCACGTTGGCAACCATGGCTTCTGGGGCCGCCCGCGTCTTCACGGCGAGCGCCCAACTCGACTACCGGTCAGCCGGAATCGGAGGACTGCCGCCAGCCGGTCGTCATCAGCCCGTCGACGATCGGCGGACAGAACTACTCAACCTCCTCGTATGACCCGCAGACGAACATGCTCTACTCGGCCGCAAGTCAGACGACAGCGACGCTGACGCAGGACAAGACGGCCGCGCAGGTCGACAAGGACCGCGTTCGCGGCGACGTGGACACCGGCGCCATCAACGGCTTCGGGAGTCCCGTCAAGGGCGCCAAGGACTACGGCGTCGTGTCCGCGATCAACCTCGACACCGGCAAGGTCGCGTGGAAGGCGCGCACGCCGCAGCCCGAGCGCGGCGGCGTCACAACCACGTCCAGCGGGCTCGCCCTGGACGGCGGCGGCGACGGTGTCCTCCGGATCTTCAATGCGATGACCGGCAAGGTGCTCTTCCGCTTCCAGACCGGCGCGCAGATCGCTGGTTCGAGCCCAGTACCGCCCATAGAAAAAGCCCTGCAAAAAGTCAATTGTTGTTGGCTTGGCAGGCGACTGCAGGCGACCCGTGGCAAGGACTTGGTCGGAATGGAGGCGGTCTTTGGGCTCGAACCGGCGGGCCGCGATCGTTCCAACCTGCGTCTGTCGAGACGAGAGATCCTGGAAATCCCAGCCTTCAGCGGGGAGAGCGCTGCTCCCAAGCTCGCGGTCGCCGGTTGACCCGCAGGTGGTCTTGTTGGGGGTCAGTCGTCGGGGGCGCGAAGACCTGCTTGACGCCCTCGGCTGGCGTAGGTCGGCCGATCGTTCGCCGACCCCGTCCCGGGACGCAGATACAAGGAAAGGAATCGGCACTCCGCGCAGCCGGCGTGGTCGTCGCCCATTAAAAAAGGGGGCGCGATTCGCGCCCCCTTTTCGTACGTCTCGTCTTACGCCTTACGCAGCTGCAAGGTAGGCACAGACGCCCGCTTCCCAATCGGCGCCGCTGATGCCGGCTTCCGTGATCAGGTCGAACGTGGAGGCGTTCACAACGACATGGCCGGGCGCGAGCGCCAGCATCCCTGTCCCGTCGGGGCGGCTGTAGCGAACAAGCCCGGAGGTCGTGACCGTGTCTGCGATCGCGTCGAACGTCCGGGTAAATCTGCCAGCGTAGGGAATCGTCTTGGAAAGATCGTTCGAGCGATAGAGAGTTCCCGTGAAGTTGACGTGGCGGATCTCCTTCACGAGGTGTCCCGAGTCGTCGGAGAACTCGATCGATCGCCGCGTCACCGTGAACGTCGACAGAACATCGAAGTCGTAGCCGTATTGCTGACAAGAGAAGTTGACCTCATTGGGGTCAGGCGTAGTCACCGAGATCGTCGTCGTGGTGATCGTTGGCGCCGCCGCGAGCGCGGCGTCCGCGACCGCGAGTGAAACGAGAGCGACGCTCGACAGCATCAGAAGCTTTCGCATGGCTTGTGCCCTCCTTCCGATCTTCATCACTCACCTCATCTACAGGCGTCTGTCTTGGCAAGGTCGCCGCCATCCGGGCCGACGTCCCCGGACGGTACGACGCCACTGGCGGGAGCGGTACCCTTGAAAACCCTCGACTTGTGGGTGGCGATGGGTCACGATCAAGAGGTGGCAAGCTCTCCGGAAGCGCGATCTGGCGTGCACTCGCTCTCGATTCGCGCCGATGCCGAACTCGCAGCCGATCGAGGCTCGCCTGCCGCCGCGCTCGCGCTCCTCACCGCCGCCGCTGAGGACATCGAACGCCGAACTCCGCTCGACGCCGCAGTACTTCTCGCCGAGGCATCGTTCCACGCGATGCTCGCGCACGGCCCCGCACGCGCGCTGGAACTCGCTCTATCCGCAGCCGAGGTCACACGCGGCGCCGACAGCGATAGCGAGATCATCATTCGCGCCCGGCTCGGAGATGCGCTCCAGTGGAACGGCCGAAACCGCGAGGCAATGGAAGAATGGCTCGCGGCCAGCGAGACACGAGGATCAACCGACCCGCGCGTGCGCTGTGCGCAGGCGGCAGCGCTGCTTCGCGCCGGACGTCTCGTCGCCGCACGTGAGGGCGCCTACGCAGCAGCGGCGAGGGCCCGCCGGGCAGGCGACCGATTCTCGCTGCGGGACGCGCTGACCTACCAGACGATCAGCGAGATCCATCTCGGCCTTCTGCGAGAGGCGCGTGCCTCGGCGGTGCTGCTCGAGGACGCCACACACGCGGGACTGACAACCGGAGAGCGGCTCGAAGCAATCGGAATGCGCGCCTGGGTGGAGGCGCTCCTCGGCGACGAGGCGGCCTGCCGCGAGCGCTTCGATGCCGCCGGGCGGCTCGCAAATGAGCTGGGTGTGACGCTCTCAGGAGGAATGGCCGCCGGTCTCTTGGCGCTGAGCCGCGGGCGCTTCGAGGAAGCAACAACTCAGCTGGAGAACAAGCTCAACGGCGGGTCGGCGATCCCCGCCGCCGTCTCGCTCCGGCCTTTCCTCGACGCACTTGTCGAGGCGTGCGTGCACTCGAATCGAATAGACCGCGCCGACGCGCTCGTGCGCGAGGCCTTCCCCGCCGCGCTCGAAGCGTCGCAGCCCCGGTTCGCCGCCACGGCATACCGCATGCGGGCGCTCGTCCACCACGATCCGGCCGACTTCGAAGCGGCGCTCGGAGAGCATAGGAGCTGGGGCAACCGCTTCGAGGAGGCCCGCACGCGCCTCGCCTACGGCGAGAGGCTTCGGCGTAGCCGGCGCCGGTCCGAGGCTCGCAACCAGCTGTCGTTGGCCATGTCGGCGTTCAGCACCGTCGGCGCGACCGCATGGGAGAAGAGGGCACGCGACGAGCTCAACGCTGCCGGCGCTCGCCTACCCCGCCCCGCCTCGAAAGTACCGCTGACGCCGCAAGAAGACCGGATTGCGCAACTCGTCGCGGAAGGGCTGACAAACAAGGCGATCGCCCAACAGCTAGTCATCAGCACGAAGACCGTCGAAGGCCACCTGCGCAACATCTTCGAGAAGCTCGGCGTCCGCTCGCGCACACAAGTCGCGCGGGCCGTCTCGGATTGACGCGTGATTGCGCGTCAATTACGGCGGCCGCGCAAAGAGTGCAACCTACGATTCGATAACCGCTCATTTGAATCGAGCGCTTACTTCGAGTTGAGCATCAGCCGCGAAGGCTGGGGTCGCGTGGCAAGAATGGCAAGGATCAGCGTTCGTTCGGGTTCGCTCAAGCGTTCGGCCGTGGGACGGATTCGGCTCAACCATGGCGCCTGAGCGCACGCCAGCGAACTGACGCGAACGGCTGCGCCAACTCGACAAGCTGGGGGTCACTGGTTCGAGCCCAGTACCGCCCATAGAAATCCCTGCAATCGAACACACCGCGACAGAGGGAACAGTCGCCGGGCGTCGGGTCGTCAGCCCCAATGGACGACGATCCGCCCACCGGTGTCGGGCAGCGGCAACGATTCGGCCTCCGCGACAACCGCCTCCCGCGCGGCGCGCGAGAGCCGCTGCCAGGCCTGGATCTTTACCGTCCGCTGGGCGCGGCGCCACGTCCCGACGACCTCCCCTGCCACGAGGAGCGCACCGGGCCACACACGCGGCGTCCACAGCTCGCAACGTTGGACGGCATCCGGCACGAGGAGCGCTCGCTCTTCGGTTGTGGCGCGCAAGGTGTAGGCGTCCCCGCTCGGTAGCAGCCGCGCAGCGGCCGCGGGCGCTGGAGCCTCGCGGAGGGTGGGCTCGTCGCGAGCGAGCATGAACGCGTCACCAGGTGGCGTCAGTACCGGGATCAGTTCAGTGCGGAGATCGTCGAACGCGCGAACGGCCTTCCGGACGCCGATGCCCGCCCATTTGCCGAACGCCTCCGGCCCTGCTGGGCCGAAGATGTGGAGGTAACGGCGCGCCAGCTCGAGCGTTGCCTCCGCGGGAGCGATGTCTGGCGGAGGGACTGTCCACACGGTAGGTCGCCGTGCGCCCTCCCACCGAATCGCAAGCCTGCCCGTCAAGGCGGCGTAGCGGAGGGTGTTCCCGTGCACCCCCAGCGCCTGCCCGGCATCGTCGTACCTCATTCTGCGCCCGCCGAGGAAGATGTGGAGGCGAGCAGCCAGGTCCTCCGCCGTCTGGCGGGTCTTGCCGGCGTCCGGGAGCCTGCCAAGCGTGAACACGGCGAGGTCGCCCGCGGCGACGACGTAGACCTGGTACCTCGGTCCCCACACCTGCACGAGGGAGGGGTTATCCCAGGCGGACGGCCCGGCACCTTCCACGCGTGCGTGGATGGACAGGAGCGCGGCGCGGGGCATGCTGTCCTGTAGACCGGCCCACGCTGTACGCCGCAGCGAACGTCGTCCCTTTGGGAGACGCTTATCCAGCGCTCCGACGCACCGTCGGAACGCGAGGATCTGCGTTCGCGTAGCCCGGAGCTGCGCCGTCTTCACGTCACACCGAGACGGTCACTGGTTCGAGCCCAGTACCGCCTATTCGCCTGTTGTCAGGATGACAGCGGCAGGGACCACTACAGGTCTTCGTTCAGCAGCTCGCGCGCGATGCGCCATTGCCCAGCGGGGTCCCGCCGCCAGACCATGAGGAAGCGCCTTCGCACCGTCGGCGCTCCGGAGTCTCTCTTGCCGCTGACCCAGGTCGCGCGGCCGGTGGTAGCGGCGAAGTCGCCGGCGCCGATCGTCGAGTC
>JALYLO010000039.1 GCA_030774175.1 Actinomycetota bacterium | reverse complement strand
AGTCCGTGCTCGTCGACAGCGAACTCCCAAACGCCGTTGGCGTGGTTGGAGTCGCGCATCTTGAGGACGCTGATCGCGCGGCGGATCTCCGACTCGATCTCGATGTAGCGGAGCAGGATCACGTTGTGAAAGAGGAACGAGATGTGTGCAAGCGGCTCTGTGGTTGGGCCGAGCGAGCTCGTTTCGCTGGTGATCAGCGCGGAGGCGCCGCCGGCGCGGATCGAGCCGGTGAGCGCGCGCGCGAACGCGGGAAAGCGTTCGGTCTCGCGTGAAGCGAACACAAGCTCGCCGAGGCTGTCGATTGCGACCCTTCGGAGCGATCCGTCGAAAAGTTGCGCCCGTACCGCCGCGCCGATCGTGTCCAGGTCGAGTTCGCCGGGCTGGACATGGTGGATCGCGAACCGCCCCTCCTCGACCGCCGACGTGATGTCCCAGCCGAACGAGGCCGCCTTCTCCTCGAGTTGGAACCGTGTCTCCTGAAACGACACGTACAGACACCGCTCCCCTTGCTCGAGACCCTGGATGACGAAATGCAGGCAGGCGATTGTCTTGCCTGAGCCCGACGGCCCCAGGATTGCCGTCGCCTCGCCGGCCTGGATGCCGCCGCCCATCAGTTCGTCGAGCCTGACGATCCCGCTGGAGATTCGCTCTCCGCCGCTGCGTTCGTCGTGCCGAGCGATGGTCACGGTCTCGAGGCGCGGATAGGTGGTGATCCCTGACGCGCCGATCTGGAACGAGTGCTTGCCGCCGAGGTGGTGTGCGCCGCGCAGCTTGCGAACCCGCAGCCAGCGCCGGTCGACCGGCTCACGAGGCTCGTAGGCGAGCTGGAGAATTCCGTCGGCGAGCGAGAACTCCGGCGAGCCCTCGATCTCCTCGTCGGCGTACTCGCCGAGGAAGAGGACGACCGTCTTGCTGTGGGCGACCTTCCCGGCCAGGTCGTAGATCACCCTGCGCAACGTCTGCAGGTCGACCAGGTCGCGGAGAGCCTTCGCGCTGTCGATCACGACGATGCACGGCTTGCGCTCGAAGCAGGCGCGGACGATCTCGGTGATCAACGGGCCGAGCGTGTCGGCGCCGCCGCGGCTGCCTTCGTACAACAGCAGGTCGCCGAGATTGATGAACTCGACCCGATCCTCGAGCCCCGCCTCGTCGAAGAACTCGAAGCCTCGTAGGTAGCGCACGAGCTTGTCGTGGGGCTCGGCGAATGTTGTGTAGTAGATCGCCTTGTGCTCGCTGGTGGCTGCGGCGAAGCAGATCTGCTGGGCGAGGATCGTCTTGCCTGTCCCGGGCCCGCCCGCGAAGACAACGAGCGAGCCGAGCGGAAAGCCGCCGTCGAGGACGAGATCGAGCTCGGCGATGCCCGTCTCGAGGCGTTCCATCAGGCGGCGGTTTTCTTGCCGAGTGAGCGAGCGGTATCGACGAGCGCGCCCGGCTGGAACGGCTTCTGTATGACGACATCGGCGCCGTCAACGTCGGCGTTCGCATTGGCGCTGACCACGAGGATCGGGATCTTTGCCGTTTCGGGATTCGCGCGCAGTCGCCCTACCAACTCACGGCCACCCATCACCGGCATCATCAAGTCTGTGACGACGAGGTCCGGCCGGGGATCCTCCTGCAAACGCTCGAGCGCCGCGGCGCCGTGATGCGCTTCCACCACCTCGAAGCCTTCGCCCTCGAAGACCATACGCAGCAGGAATCGCATGTTCGATTCGTCGTCCACCACGAGGATCTTTCGCACGCTCACTGATCCACCTGTGCTTCCCCGAGGCTGCCGGCGGACTCCTCGGGTCGGCATTCGCGTCAGTCAACAATACGCCGAATCGGGGCCATTTTCGACACCGCGATCACGGAGCGAGCACGGTGGTGGCGCGCCCGCTGCACCGATGGAAAACTGGCCCTGCTGAGTCGGAACTCTGTTTGCCTCGGCTCTGACGCCTCGCGCGCCAGGGGCGCGTCGGTGGGTTCAAGGGCCTCGGCCGGAATCCTGGCTGCAGGGCCAGTACCACCACCGTACACCTACCCCTGCTCCTGAACGAATTACACTTCGACAGATGGCCGGCGACCCGATCTTCGAGGAGCGCAAGCCAGGTCTGCTCGCTCGGCTCTTCGGTGGTTTGTCCAGGCGCACCCTCGACGTCGGTGTTCGGCGCAGCGAGTATCTGAACCTGAGCGTGCCTGCCGAGCGCTCCGAAGCGGTTCGCGCCGCGGTCGAGCGCTGGCTGACGGGCCACGGCGTGACAACACCCGTGACCGCGGAGGAAACGGAGCACGGCAAGGCTCGCATTCGCGCGAAGCTCGGCGAGGAGGACGCGGCCAAGCTCGACTTCAGGACGGACGCCATGCAGGCAGAACTGCAGGACGTCCTCGCCGACGCCCTGGGCTGATCCGCCCGGCGGAACCACCTCTGTCGCAGGAATCTTGCGACCGGGAGCATAATGAGGACCCTCATGAGACCGATCCCGAAGAACCTCTGCCGCGCGGCCGCCGTCGCAGTCGCAGCCGTAGCCCTGGTCGGGGTCGCAGCAGGCTGGACGGCCGTACATTCGCACGAAGCCACCGGGCCGGGGGTCGTGCGGCTGACCGACCGCCAGATGGACGACCGCCGGATCGTCCGCGGCGTCGGCGGCGTGGGTGACCTCGAGGTCGTGCACCTGACCTTGTTCAGTAGCGCCGGCCGCGCGATCGGTCATGGGGTCCTGTCGTGCACGTACCTGGCGCGGAACGAGCGGAGCTGCTCGGGCACTTACGTGCTGCCTCGCGGAATGATCCTGACGGCGGGCATCCTCCGGACAAGGCTCCTCTACGCGGCGGCGATCATCGGCGGCACCGGGCTCTACGACAACGCCAGCGGGGCGTTGACGGTGACCGCAAAGGGGCTGAAGCCGCGCCGGGAGATCCTGCTGTTCCGGCTGTCGGGGTAACGATGGCAGCCGAGGCGCTGCGGCCGTTGATCCTGATCTGCGACGATGAGCTTCCGCTGAGGGAGCTGGTCAAGGCAGCGTTGGGGGAGGAGTACCGTTACGTCGAGGCGAGTGATGCGAGCGCCGCCGAGGCTGCGGTCGCGGCAGAGAGGCCGCAGGCGATCATCCTCGATGTGATGCTGCCGGGCAAGAGCGGGATCGAGTTCTTGACCGATCTTCGCCCATCGCCCGGCCGACCGCTCGAAGACGAACTGCCCCCTGTCGTGGTCATCTCCGCGTGGCACACCGACGACGTCGCCGAGGCCGCCCTCGATGCCGGCGCGAGGGCGTTCATCGGCAAACCGTTCGACCCAGAGGAGCTTGCTGTGGTCGTCGAGGGGCTTCTTGCTCGGTAGCGTCGTCGGACGGCTCGTCACGGTCACGGCGGTCTCCGCGGCGGCGATCGGGGCGACGCTCGGGCTGTTCTTCGCGGCGAACACGAAGCTGGAAGCGGCGAATCGCGAGAATCGGAGCGCCGTCACCGTCAGTGCGGCCGCATATGAACTGCGGGCCCGCGTCATCGACCTCGACAACGCCTTTCAGTTCGCGGTTCTGTCCGGGAAGCCTCGATTCGCCGACCGCTGGAAGTCGGCGGAGAGGCGCTGGCGGAGAGCCGCGTCGCAACTGGAGCAGGCCGCGAGAGGGAACGCGTCGGAGGAGCGGCAGGCTCACCAGCTGACCAACCTGATCGCGAGTTACGTCGACGAGTACGGCCTGCCCGTGCTCGCGATCGCGCACGTCTCACCGGCGGCTGCGCTCTCGCCTGATTCGACCGCCGAAGGATCGCGGCGAATCGACAACATCGTCCGCGACACCGACGGACTCGCACAGGACGCCGCTGCCGACGCCGCGCGGAAGAGCGCTGCGGCAAGTCGGCTCGCGCGCCGCGCGAACGAGGCCGGTCTCGTGGCGCTCGTGCTGACACCGCTGCTCCTGATCGGCGCCGGCATCTGGCTCGCCCGGACCGTCGGCGCGCCGCTGCAGCGCGTCGTCCAGGCGGCGTCCTCCGTTGCCGCCGGAGACTTCGCGGTCCGGTTGAGCGAGCGGCGGCGCGACGAGTTCGGCGCCCTCGGGCGCGCGTTCAACGCGATGACCGAGTCCCTGGCGGAAAGCCGAGCCGAGCTGGTCTCGCGCGCCGATCGGCTGGAGCGGGCAGAACGCAACAAGACGGAGCTGATCAGCATGGTCTCCCATGAGGTTCGCACGCCGCTTTCGAGCATCCTCGGGTTCACCAGGCTGCTCCTGGAGCGCGACGTCGGGGACGAGGACCGACGGCGGTACCTCCAGATCATCGACTCCGAGGCAACCCGCTTGGCTGCCCTGGTGACCGACTTCCTCGACGCACGACTGATCGAAGACGGGCAATTCGTCCTTCGGCCGGAGCCGCTCGACGTACGGTCGGTCGTCCTCGAGCAGTCCGAGTTCGGGGTCGTCCACCAGGCGCGCCACCGGCTCAAGCTCGAGCTCAGCGACGAGCCGCTGCTCCTCGACGCGGACCGCCTACGGCTCACGCAGGTCGTGAGCAACCTCCTCTCGAACGCCGTCAAGTACTCGCCGTCGGGTGGGACGATCACTGTCGGTGCAAAACGGGTCAACGGCGCGGCGAGGATCTGGGTCGAGGACGAGGGTGCCGGGATCGCGGCAGAGCACCAGAGCCAGATCTTCGAGCCGTTCTTCCGCGGGGGTGCCCCGTCGGCGGGGATTCCGGGGACGGGCCTCGGGCTCGCCGTCTCGCGGCGGATCGTCGAGGCGCACGGAGGCAGCATCGGCTTCGACGCGCTCGCGCACGGGACCCGCTTCTGGGTCGAGCTGCCCGTCAGCGAGACCTGAGCGAGGGCCGAGCCCACTCGAGCGCGCTCGAGCGGGCGGCGATCCGTCTGCAGGGGCTTACCCAGTGGGCCGCCTTCGGCAGCCGCTAGGCTGGGGGCCAGCCGATCGAGCTTGCAGCAGTCATGCCGGCCCCGGACACACGGGCGAAAGGGGCGGCCAAGAGCCGTGCGTACAGCGACCTTCTCGACGTTCCCACCCCGCGCCTGCGGGATCGGCACGTTCTCCTTCGACGTGCGGAAAGCGTTGCTCGACGTCGACGAGATCGACGACGTCAGCGCGGTCGTGGTCGTCGACGAGCCGTCGAGCCCGCAGCATCCGGACATCCTCCAGACCGTCTCCCAGGGGGCGCGGGGCGACTACGTTCGCGCCGCCAGAGCGCTTGGCCGCACCGATGTTGACGTCGTGCTGCTCCAGCACGAGTACGGCATCTACGGGGGACGGGACGGCGAGTACGTGCTCTCGTTCGCGCGCGCGCTCGCCCAGCCGCTCGTCGCGACGCTGCACACGGTGCTCTCGGCGCCGACTCCTCATCAGCTCCAAGTCCTGACCGCGCTTTGCGACGAGGCGGAGCGGGTGATCGTGATGACCGAGACTGCTCGGCGGCTGCTGGTGGAGGTCGGCGCGTGCGCTGAGGAGAAGATCGAGGTCGTCCCGCACGGCGCCCCGACGCAGCTCGGCGCGGCGCGGGCGGAGCTCGACCGCGGCCGTCGAGCGCGTTACGTCTCCTCGGCCGACGGCGGCTTCGAGCGCATGGAATCGCGCTTCCTCCTGTCCACCTTCGGCCTGCTCTCGCCGGGGAAAGGGCTCGAGGTGATGCTCGACGCGCTTCCGGCGGTCGTCGAGCGTCACCCGAACGTGCTCTACGTGATCGCGGGGCGCACGCATCCGCAGATCGCCCGCCGCGGGGGTGAGGAGTACCGCCTGATGCTCGAGCGGCGCATCCTCGACCTGGGCCTCGACGACCACGTGGAGCTCGACGACCGCTTCCTCTCCGTCGGAGAGCTCGCGGACCTCCTTGCTGCAACGGACGTATTCGTGACCCCGTACGCGGGTCGCGAGCAGAGCTCGTCCGGCGCGCTGACGTTCGCGCTCGCAGCCGGCTGCGCCGCGGTCTCGACGCCGTACTGGTACGCGTGCGACACCCTCGTGTCCGGGGCAGGCACGCTCGTCGACTTCGGCGACTCGGCCGGGTTCAGCGAGGCGGTCTGCGCCTACATCGAGCAGCCGGACCTGCTCGCCGCCGCGCGTTCCGAGGCCAGGCGCATCGGCGCGACCTTCGGCTGGCCGTCGATCGGAGAGGCGACCGCCGCCGTCCTGCGCGAGGCAGTCGCCGCCGCGCCGCGCCGTGCGCCCATCCCGGACGTTGCCCTCGAGCTCTCGGATGTCCGGACCGACCATCTCCTGACGCTGGTCGATGACTGCGGCATCGTTCAGCATGCGAACGGCGCGATCCCGAACCGGAAGACCGGCTACTGCGTGGACGACATCGCCAGGCTCGCAGTCGTCGCAGGCGAGCTCGAACGCCGCACGGGAGACCGCCTCTGGGTGGCCGTTCTCCACCGCTCGCTCGCGTTCCTCGTCGACGCCACCGAAGCCGGGCAGGGGATGCGCAACTTCATGAGCTACGACCGTCGCTGGCTCGACGAACCGCACGTGGGCGATCACGTCGGCCGTTCGATCTGGGCGCTCGGCGACGTGCTCACGACCGCCTGGGCTCCGGCTCTGGTCGAGCCGGCGAGACGCTTGATCGCGGCGCTCGTCGGGTCGCTCGGCCCCGGCATCTCACTTCGCACGGCCGCCTACGCGACGCTCGGCCTGGCCAGGCTCGATCCAGACCGGCTCGAGAGCGACGCGCGGCAACTGCTCGATCGTTGCGTGACGCAGCTTCAGACGGCGTACGAGACGACCGCTGTGGAGGGCTGGAGCTGGTTCGAGGATTCGCTCCATTACGACAATGCGCGTCTGTCGCAGGCGTTGATCTCCGGCGGCGCGGCCCTCGGGCGGGAAGAGGCGACCGAGGCCGGTCTGAGCTCGCTCGCGTGGCTCGGCGACGAGTGTGGGCTGGCGGACGGTGTGCTGCGCCTGCCCGGGCACCTCGGACGGCATCGCAGCGAGCCGGCGCCGGGCCGCGGCGACGAGCAGCCCCTCGACGCTTCGGCATTCGTCGAAGCAGAGCTCTCGGCATTGGCGCTCACGGGCGATCCGGTGCACGGAGCGCGTGCCCAGCGGGCCTTCGACTGGTTCCTCGGTCGCAACCGCCTCGGGCGTCCGCTCTACGATTTCGCAACGGGCGGCTGCTGCGACGGGCTCGGAGAAGACGACGTCAACGCGAACGAGGGAGCGGAATCCACCCTGGCGTTCCATCGCGCCCAGCTCGTGCTCGACGCCGCAGGGCTCCCCCGGGTGATCCGAGACCCTGTACAAAGGGCCGCTTGACCTCGAAGGCGCCCGAGCTCTTCCGTCGACATCCCGCCAATCCGCTCCTCACGGCGGCGGACTGGCCGACGGCGGTCAACGTCGTCTTCAACCCGGCGGCGGTTCAGATCGGGGGAGAGACCGTGCTGCTCGCACGGGTCGAGGCTCGCACCGGGATCTCGCACCTGGCCGTCGCACGATCCGCCAACGGCGTGGACGGGTGGAGCATCGACGCGAAGCCACTGCTCGAGCCGGTCAAGGGGATCGAGGCCGAGCAATGGGGCTTCGAGGACGCGCGGGCGGTGTGGGTGGAGGAGCTCGGCCGGCACGTGATCACGTGCACGGTGTACGGTCCCGCAGGGCCGACCGTCTTCCTCGCCACCACCGAAGACTTCCGTGCGGTCGAGCGAATCGGGATCGTCGTTCCGCCGGAGGACAAGAATGCAGCCTTGCTGCCCGAGCGAGTGGGAGGCAAGTGGATCCTCTTCCATCGTCCCACCTCGCACTTCGCGACGGCCCGCCCCGGCATCTCGCTCTCGCGCTCCCCCGACCTCCGGAGCTGGAGCGCCGCGGAGATCGTGATGGAGCCCCGTGAAGGCTCCTGGTGGGACTCGCTGCGGATCGGCATCGGGCCGCCCCTGCTGAAGACCGAGCATGGGTGGCTGCTCGTCTACCACGGGGTCAAGGAGACCGTGTCGGGGGCGATCTACCGCGTCGGGATGGCACTCCTCGATCTCGAGGATCCGACCCGCCTCCTGCATCGCACCTCGTCCTGGGTGCTCTCACCCTGCGAAGCGTACGAGCGGCAAGGGGACGTGCCGAACGCGCTCTTTCCCTGCGGCATGATCCACGACCGCGAGCAGGGGGAACTACGGCTCTACTACGGCGCCGGCGACACGTCGATCTGCCTCGCCACCGCATCGCTCGACGACGTGCTCGAGACCGTGCTCGCCGCGCCTGCAGGCTGAGGAGCGGTGAGGATTGCGATCCTCGGTTCGATCGCATGGCGGACTCCGCCTCGTGCCTACGGGCCCTGGGAGCGGGTCGCCGGGCTGATCGCCTCCGGCCTGCAGGAACGCGGCGTGGACGTCACGCTGTTCGCCACTCTCGACTCGCAGACCCCGGCATCCCTCGACGGTGTCTGCCGATCCGGCTACGCCGAGGACCCGGAGCTCGACGGCCGCGTCTGGGAGGCGCTCCACGTGGCGCACGCGCTCGGCCGCTCGGACGAGTTCGACCTCGTCCACAACCACCTCGACTGGCTGCCGCTTGCGTTCGAGCAGTTTGCCCGCGCGCCGCTCGTGACGACGATCCACGGCTTCTCGGGCCCTGCGATCATGCCGGTGTACCAGCGTTCCACGTCGGCGTTCGTCTCGATCTCGCTGGCCGACCGGGCGCCGGGCCTTCGGTACGCGGCCAACGTCTACCACGGAGTCGAAAGCGCCGAGCTGCCCTTCGACCCGGCCGGCGGCGACTCACTCGTGTGCTTCGGCCGCATCCATCCCGACAAGGGCACGGCGGACGCGATCGAGATCGCCGCCCGCGCTGGACGCAGGCTCGTGCTCTGCGGGATCGTCCACGACGAGGTGTACTTCCGCGAACACGTCGAACCGCACATCGACGGCGATCGCGTCACCTACCTCGGCTCGGTCGGCCCCGAGCAGCGCGCCGAGGTGCTCGGCGGCTCGGCGGTGCTCCTGCACCCGGTCGCGTTCGCGGAGCCGTTCGGGTTGTCGGTCGTCGAGTCGATGATGTGCGGCACGCCCGTCGTCGCGTACGCGCGCGGCTCGATGTCCGAGATCGTCGACGAGGGTTCGACGGGATACCTCGTGGCGGACGTCGAGGAAGCGACGGCGGCAGTCGACCGCGCCGCCGCTCTCGACCGGGCCGCTTGCCGGCAGGTGGCGGAGCGGCGTTTCTCGGCCGCGCGGATGGTCGACGACTACCTGCGCGTCTACCACGAGGTGCTGGAGGGTGAGGCCGGCTGAACGAGCTCAGGCGGCCCTCATTCTGCAGAGAACGCGGCGGCGTGCGGCCTCGCCTCCTCCATCGACGACTGGCCCTGGACAACCGCCAACGAGGTCTCGCCCCTCAGGCTGGTGTCAGACACCAACCCCCCAGTGCGAGGTGCCTGAGAACTCACGAACGGAGTGGCTCGGCGGGAGACATCGTCACCTCGCCGTGCTCGTCGACCGAGATCACCTGGCGTTCCTTCGCCGGCAGGCCGCGAAACCGGTCGAGGAAGGACCAGCGGCGGGTCACAGGGACGATGATCGCGTGCGTGTCGGTGCGCGTCTCGACCCGGTAACCCTCGCGGACGCGTGCGTCGAGGAATGCGCTGAGCGCGTTTTTTCTGGTCTCTTCACGTGGGTCCGTGGGCTGGGACATGTCAGGTCGACCCTACTTGCCGGGGTCGGTGAAGGTCGGGAAGGAGATTCGCTGCCACCGACCTACGTCTTCGGGCGCCTTCCGGCGAATCCCTTGGCTTCCTACAGGCGCAAGGTCAATCCAAGTTACGACCAATGTCGACCCAAACGTACGAGCCTGGTGAAGCCAACGTAAGCACTGCATGAGGTCTGCTCGAATCGTGCCTGAAAAGCCTCGCGAGCGGGGATCAGAGGGCAGAACCCGATGAAGGAGTGCAGACAATGAGCAAATTGATTGGACTGCGAGGGCTTCTGATCCTCGCGACGGCTGTGGTCGCAGCCGGCCTGGTGGGCGCGGCCGCGTCGGCCCGGTCGGCGGCGGCGCCGCAGAACACGGCGGCGCCGCAGATCAGCGGCACGGCCCGTGACGGCTCGACGCTGACGGCGACGAACGGCACCTGGAGCGGCGCTCCCACGTCGTTCACCTACCAGTGGCAGCGGTGCGCAACCGACGGCACCTCCTGCGGCGACATCACAGGCGCGACGAAGCAGACATACGAGGTGACCTCGGGCGACGTCTCGCGGACCGTCCGCGTCGCGGTGACCGCCCAGAATGCCGACGGCAAGGCGACGGCGAATTCCAACGCGACCGACATCGTCGACTCGAAGAGCGGGCCGCAGAACACCGTCAAGCCGGCGGTCAGCGGCTCGGCAACGGTCGGCGAAGAGCTGAGGGTCTCGAACGGCACGTGGACCCCGACGCCGACCTCGTTCTCCCGCCAGTGGCAGCGGTGCGACAGCGCCGGTGAGCACTGCCTGAACGTCGCCGGGGCCACCGGCGCGACCTACGGCGTCCGTTCGGCCGACGTCGACCACCGGATGCGCGCTCTCGTGACCGCGCGGACCTCGGCGGGCGTCGCGACCACCGCGTCGAGCAACTCGAGCGTGGTCTCGGGCAACACGACCACGACCACGACGACCACGACGACGACGG
>JALYLO010000038.1 GCA_030774175.1 Actinomycetota bacterium | reverse complement strand
CCAGCGAGAGGCGCCGCCCGTCGGAGAGCTCGAGCGGCGCGTAGCCGAGGTCGATCGAGATGCCGCGTGCCTGCTCCTCGGGAAGGCGGTCGGTGTCCTTGCCGGTGAGCGCGCGAACGAGCCACGTTTTCCCGTGGTCGATGTGGCCGGCGGTACCGACGGTCAGTGGCA
Source organism: Actinomycetota bacterium (assembly GCA_030774175.1). Next base: position 14,561 of record JALYLO010000038.1, on the reverse strand, counting down.
TGTCGTCATTCCAAGCACGGCGTCCCAGCCCGCCGGGAGCTCGGGCAGCGGCCACGAGGGATCGGGCCGCCAGTCGGGCCACGATTCGTCAAACGTGTCGCCCGGTTTCACAAGCGCGCAGCGCGAACCGCCGCGGCGACCTCGTCCGCCTCCGCGTCGTCGAGCGTGCGGCAGTCGAGCAGCAGGCGGCCGTCACGAACGATCCCGATGACCGGCGGAGCGTGCGCGCGCAGCCGCGCTGCGAGCGACTCCTCGACCGCGCAGGCGAACGACGGCAGCTCCTCGAGAGGGAGCGCGCCGCCGCCGACCCGTCCAACGGTCTCCTCGACCTCGCCGCCGACCTCGGCAGCGAGGCGCTCGGCGCGCGAGCGGACGAAGGCCGCGTCCTCGTGCAGCATCCGCAGTACCGGCACCTCGCGGAGGGCGCGCCCCGGCTCGAGGTAGAGGAGCAGCGTCCCCTCGAGAGCCGCCAGGCCGAGCTTGTCGATGCGCAGCGCGCGGTGCAGCGGATGCCGCCGCAGACGTTCGACGAGGTCGGCGCGACCGACGACGATCCCGGCCTGCGGGCCTCCGAGCAGCTTGTCGCCGCTGAAGCAAACGAGGTCGGCGCCGGCCGCGAGCGACGTGCGCGCCGTCGGTTCGTCGGCGATCTCGACCAGCGCGCCGGACCCGAGATCGTCCAGCAACGGCAGCTCGTGACGTCGCGCGAGGGCCGCGAGCTCCTTGAGCCGGGGCTGCTCGGCGAACCCGACGACGCGGAAGTTCGACTGGTGCACGCGCAGGACGAGCGCTGTCTCGTCGTTGACGGCGCGGTCGTAGTCTGCGCTCCGCGTTCGGTTCGTCGTGCCGACCTCGACGAGGCGCGCGCCCGAACGCGCGAGCACGTCGGGAATGCGGAAGCCGTCACCGATCTCGATCAGCTCGCCGCGGGAAACGAGCACCTCGCGTCCCTCCGCGAGTGCCGCGAGCGCCAGCAGCACCGCCGCTGCGTTGTTGTTCACGACGAGCGCGGCTTCCGCACCGGTCAGCCTGCGCAGGATCGCGGCGACGTGATCCTGGCGCGAGCCGCGCGCGCCTTCCGCCAGGTCGTACTCCAGGTTCGAGTAGCCGCGGCCGGCCTCCACTGCGTGCTCGAGCGCCGCCGTCGGGAGCGGCGCCCGGCCGAGGTTCGTGTGGACGATCACGCCGGTGGCGTTCAGCACGCGGCGGAGTGTCGGGCGGCGGGCCGCCTCGAGCTCCGCGTGCAACCGTGCGGTCAGCTCGCCTGGATCGGCTCCGGCGCGGATCTCCTCCCGCGCCCGCGCGAGCACCGCACGCGCCGCATCGACCGCGAGCGGATCGTCCGTCGCGCGCGCGAGCTCGTCCACGGACGGGAGGTCTCGCAGCTCCACGGCCGCACGATACTGAGGATCTCCTCACCGGCCGGATCCGTTGATTCACTGTCGGTGATGAAACGCGCCCTCGTCCTCCTCGGTGTCGTGCTGCTCGCCGCGGCGGCGGCTGCCGTCGCGCGCGGGCTCCAGTTCCGCGGCGCGGCGAAGCCGGGCGTGCACGTGCTCGGTGCCGACGTGGGTGGGAAGAGCCGCGCGCAGATTGAGTCGCAGCTGCGCTCCTGGTCGGCCCGCCCGGTGACGATTCGCGCCGGCAGCCGCGCCTACCACGTGCCGCGCGGGTGGCTCGTCGCGGTCGACGCCCATGCGACGGCCTCGCGCGCGCTTGCCGCGGGGTCGCCCGTCTCGCTCGTGTTCTCAGACCGCGTGGACGTCGCACCGGTCGTCTCGCCGGCAGGGGGCTCGGCCGACGTGCTGCACGCGCTTGCGAAGGAGGGGCGCGAGGCGGTCTCGGCGACCGTTGCCTTGCACGGGACCGACGTCGTCGCGACGCCTGCGCGTGCAGGGCGCTCGCTCGACCGAACCGCATTGCTGCGCGTGCTGAGTCGGAACTCCGGGGTCGTGGACGCGCCGTTCACCCACATCGTTCCCGCGATCCGCGATCCTGCCGCGCGCAGCGCTGCCTCGACGGCGCGACTGCTGCTCGCGCGTTCCGTCGCGATCGACTACCACGGCGCGCGACGCGGCTCTCTGCCGCCGGCGCAGCTCGCACGTGCACTGCAGATCCACGTCCGGGCGCATCGGTTTGCGGTCGGCTTCGACCCCGAGGCCCTTGCGCGCGTCGTGCGCCCGCGGCTCGGCCACTGGATCGAGCGGGCGCACAACGCGCAGCTCGCGGTCACCGGCGATCGCGTCCACGTCGTCCCCTCGCGTGCCGGTCGCGATGTCGACCCGGCGCAGCTCGCCGCCGCCGTCACCGCCGCGGCCCACGGCGACCACGTCGCGCAGGTCGAGCTGGGGGGCCGTCAGCCGGAGCTCACGACCGCGAAGGCGAACGCGCTCGGCATCCACCGGAAGCTCGTCTCGTTCACGACCGAGATGGGTGTCTCATCCTCGAACCGCATCCACAACGTCCATCTGATGGCGGACTTCATCGACGGGACCGTCATCGGGCCCGGCAAGATCTTTTCGTTCAACGACGTCGTCGGGCCGCGCATCGCTGAGCGGGGCTTCCTCGAGGGCCAGGAGATCATCGGCTCGCTCGTGCTGCCATCGATCGGCGGCGGAGTCTGCCAGACCGCGACCACACTCTTCAACGACGCGTTCGAGCTCGGGCTCCCGATCCTGGCCCGCACGAACCACAACCTCTACCTCGCGCACTACCCGATCGGACGCGACGCGACCGTGGCGTGGGGCGGGCCCGACTTCGAGTTCCGTAACGACCTGAAGCACGGGCTGCTGATCAAGACGACGTACACCGACTCGACGCTGACCTTCACGTTCTACGGGACCTCGGAGGGTCGACGCGTCGTCTCCAGTACCGGCCCGCAGACGAAGTGGACGCGGCCCACGATGAACTACGCGGTCGACCCGAACGCGCCGCGCCGCTCGGCCAAGGTCGTCGCCGGCACCGGCGAGCTCGGCTTCGACGTGACCGTCGACCGCACGGTGTACGGCAAGGACGGGAAGAAGTTGCGCCACGACGTCTTCAGGTCGCACTACATCCCGGACAGCCCGACGACCGTCTACGGCCCCGGCCGGACGCCGGCAGGCCCGTACATCGTGCTCCCGACGTCGATCTGAACCTGGTGCGCCGGGTGTCAGACACCCCTCTCAGGACGCGCTGTCGCGTCTTGGTGTCTGACACCCTCTCAGGACGCGCTGCCGCGTCTTGGTGTCTGACGCCCTCTCACGACGCGCTGTCGTGTCTGTCCGACAAGGTGTCTGACACCTCTTCGCCGCACGGCACGCACTCGTAGCTCGAAGAGGTGTCTGACACCTCTTCGCACCGCCGCACGGCCTCACAGCTTGAGCGGGTGTCAGACACCAGGGTCGTCGGCGAAGCGGTGCTCGTAGCCGTCGAGGACGAGCCGCACCGCCTCGTCGGCGTCGTCGGTGAGGTGCAGGAGGTCGAGGTCGCCCTGCGAGATCATCCCGTCGGCGAGGAGCTCCCCTTTGATCCAGTCGACCATCTCGCCCCAGTAGTCGCTGTCGAACAGAACGACGGGGAAGTGGCGGATCTTTCCCGTCTCGATCAGCGTCAGCGACTCGTAGAGCTCGTCGAGCGTGCCGAAACCGCCGGGGAGGATCACGAATCCCTCCGAAGGCCGGACGAAACAGACCTTCCGGGCATAGAAGTGGTTGAACGTGTACTCGATGTCGAGGTAGGCGTTCGGGCTCTGCTCGTGCGGCAGCTCGATGTTGAAGCCGACCGACTGGCCGCCGCCCTCTCTGGCGCCGCGGTTGGCGCCTTCCATCACGCCGCCGCCGCCGCCGGTGATGACCGCCCAGCCGGCCTCCCCGAACTTACGGCCGACGACGCGCGCGTCCTCGTAGGGCTTGCTTCCCTCGGCGACCCGGGCAGAGCCGAAGAGCGCGACCGCGGGACGATGGATCTGCCCGACCTTCTCGAAGCCCATCCGGAACTCGTGCGCGATCTTTGCGACCGACGCCTCGATGTTGGCGTTCGGGTGGTCGAGGATCTTCCGGTCGTCCAACGGCGCTGCTCAAAGGCGGTGCTGGGGGAAGTAGGCGGCCCACGCCCCGACGGCGCAGAAGACGATCGCACCGGCATAGAGGGCGTAGGCAACGATCGCCTTGCTGCGGCCGCCGCCCAGCCAGAGCCAGCGCGAGGACTTCCAGATCGCGCCGCCGTCGAAGAACCCGACCGGGATCAGGTTGAGGAGGTTGAGCAAGAAGCCGGCGTAGGCGAGTGCGACCAGCAGGTTCGAGCCGTTCGAGCGGCCGACGAGGTAGCAGCCGAGCGCGGCGAGCCCTCCGAGGATCGGGCCCGCGACCGCGACGCGCGCGGTCTGCCACGGGTTGCCGCGCGTGTAGCGGACGAACGCGAGGATGAACGGCACGAAGATCGGCCACGACGGGTTGAGCCCCTCCCGCTTCGCCTCGATGAAGTGCCCCATCTCGTGCGCGAAGATCAGCAGCACGAAGCCGGCGGCGAACTTCCACCCGAAGATCAGCGCGTAACCGCCGAAGGCGATGAAGATCGTCGAGAACTTGAGCAGCACGAACCCCCACTTCGCGAGCAGGAAGATGCCGGCAATCAGCGGGCCGAACAGGCGCCGCAGCATCCGGCCCCAGTCGGTGCCCCGAGGCTGGATCGGCTCGTACTCACGGAGCGGCGCTGGATCCATGCCCGCACTGTAGGCGGTCCCGGCGACGGCGCGGGGAGCACGGCCCTGCCGCGAGGACCGTGCTCTCAGCGCCTCAGACGACGCGTGACTAGGCGGTCGTCGCCGGTTCGGGCATCAGCTCGAGCTGTGTCAGGACCTGCACCTGGTCTAAGACCCGCGGCCGATCCACTCCTCGCCCCCGGAGTAGACCTCCTTCTTCCAGAGCGGCACGCGCTCCTTGAGCGCGTCGATCGCGTCCTTGCACGCGGCGAGCGCATCCCGGCGGTGCGGCGCCGAGACGGCGATCACGACCGACGTGTCGCCGATCCCGACACGGCCGACGCGGTGATGGATCGCAATCGCGCAGAGCGCGTACCGCGCGTGCAGGGATTCCGCAATCTCGGCCATGACCGCTTCTGCCATTCCCTCGTAGGCCTCGTAGTCGAGGTGCTCGACGGTGCGGCCGCGTGAGGAGATACGTGTTGTGCCGGTGAAGGTCGCGATCGCGCCGGCGCGCTCGTCGCGCACCTCGGTCACGACCCGGTCGAGTGAGAGCGGCTCGTCGCTGAGCAGGAAGGCGCCGCCGGAGACGGGCGGGATCAAGGCCACCTCGTCGCCGTCGGCCAACGGCCGGGCACGCTCGGCGTACGCCTTGTTCACGGCGTAGAGCAGGCCGGCCGGCTCGTCGCCCAGTTCGAGCGCGTCCCAGACGTCCGCGACCGTCGCTGCGTCGACCTCACGCTCCGACCACCCGGCGCGCTCGCGCAACCCGGCGAACAACCGAACACGGACGGTCATGGTGCGGCGGCGCTCCACCGCAAGCGCCAGTCGTGGTGCCCGTAGTAGCCGAGGCTGTAGCCGAGCCTCGCGAACGGCCCGATCACGTGTCCGCGTCGCCGCAACATGAGCTGACCGTAGCCGTTGCGCTCTCGCACGAAGAGCAGCGCGCGGCCGTCGCGCGACCAGTGCGGCGACTCGTCGGCTGAGCCCACCGGCGGCGTGTCCAGCAGCGTGTGCGTTCCGTCGAGTGCGACCTGCCACAGGCGCCAGCGCGTCGAGAAGAAGTTCGCGTTGTCACTCGATCGTTGCGACAAGACCGCGACCGAGCGCCCGTCGGGCGCGCATGCGACGGAACCGAACGATCGCCTGCGATCGGCCCAGAGCGCTCTCGGTCGCCAACGCGGCCCCCTCGCGACGAGCAGTCGCTTCGCGTGAGTCGCGATTCGGTCACCGCCTCCGACGAACACGATCTCCCTGCCGCACCACGCGAGGTAGTCGGTGGCCGGCAGTGAGATTCCGAGCTTGAACACGGCGCCGCCGTTCGCCGAGACAACCCGTAGGACGAGGCCGTCCGCGGCGATCGAATTGGAGCCGCCGGGATCGATCGTGAAGAAGATCCAGCGGCCGTCCGCCGACACGCGGAGAAGCACGATCGGGCCGGGAGTGTCGCCGGGGCCGATGCGCGTGTAGGACTCTGGCTCGGAGAAGACCGGGCGGCTGCGGTGGGCTTGCTCGTCGGTGACCCAGATCGTCTGCTTCGCGCTGCGACCGGACCCGCTCAATCGGACCTGGGCGACGAAGCGCCGGTCGGGGCTCCGGATCGGCGATCGCGCCTCCGGTCTCGAACGGCCGGCGATCCGGTCGGCGCAGGTCGCGAGCGAGACGATGTGCGCCTTGCCGGCGCGGTCGAACTGGACACTCCCAAGTGAGGCGTCGTGCGGGCAAGCGGCCTTGCGAGTCCGCCCGGCGGTGGGCACGACGACCGCGATCGCGGCGAACGCGAGAACCAGGGCGCGCACCGCGCGAGCATACTTCCGGCGTGGCGACTGCCCACCAGCGCGAGACGGAGTCAGGCATCGAGGTGAAACCGGTCTACACCGCCGAGGACGCACGCACGGAGCTCGAGCTCCCGGGCGAGTTCCCGTACACCCGCGGGCCGTACCCGGACATGTATCGGGGGCGGCCGTGGACGATCCGGCAATACGCCGGTTTCGCGTCGGCCGAGGAGTCGAACGAGCGCTATCGCTACCTGCTCGCGCGCGGGCAGACCGGGCTCTCGATCGCCTTCGACCTGCCGACGCAGCTCGGGTACGACTCGGACGACCCGCGGGCGCTCGGCGAGGTCGGCCGCACCGGCGTCGCGATCGACTCGATCGCGGACATGGAGATCCTGCTCGGCGGCATTCCGCTCGGCGAGGTGTCGACCTCGATGACGATCAACGCGCCGGCGTCGCTGCTGCTTCTCCTGTACGAGCTGGTGGCCGAAGAGCAAGGCGTGCCCGGCACGGCGCTGCGCGGCACCGTGCAGAACGACATCCTCAAGGAGTACATCGCGCGCGGGAACTACATCTTCCCGCCGCGCCCGTCGATGCGGCTGACGACCGACCTGTTCGCCTACTGCGCGGAGCGGATCCCGTCGTGGAACACGATTTCGATCTCGGGCTATCACATCCGCGAGGCCGGTTCGACGGCCGTGCAAGAGCTTGCGTTCACGCTCGCAAACGGCATTGCCTACTGCGCGGCGGCCGTCGACGCGGGTCTCTCGCCGGACGACTTCGGCACACGCCTCTCGTTCTTCTTCAACGCACACAACGACTTCTTCCAGGAGGTCGCCAAGTTCCGCGCAGCTCGCCGCATCTGGGCGCGGATCATGCGCGAGCGGTTCGGTGCGACGAACGCGAGGGCGCTCGCGCTGCGCTTCCACGCGCAGACGGGCGGCTCGACCCTGACGGCGCAACAGCCGGAGAACAATGTCGTCCGCGTGGCGATTCAGGCGCTGGCGGCGATCTGCGGCGGCGCCCAGTCGCTGCACACGAACTCGTACGACGAGGCGCTCGCACTGCCGTCGGAACGCGCCGCGACGATCGCGCTCCGCACACAGCAGATCCTGGCCAGCGAGGCGGGCACGACCTCGACCGCCGACCCACTCGGCGGCTCGTTCTACATCGAGTCGCTCACCGACGAGCTCGAGGTGCGCGCGTGGGAGCTGATCGAGCACATCGACGGGCTCGGCGGCGCGGTCGCCGCCGTCGAGCTGGGCTTCGTGCAGGCTGAGATCGAGGAGGCTGCGTTCCGGTGGCAGCAGCAGGTCGAGAGCGGCGAGCGCGCGATCGTCGGCGTCAACGCGTACGTGGCCGAGTCGGAGCAGCCGATCGAGCTCCAGCAGATCGACCCGGCGGCGGAGCGCCGCCAGCTCGAGCGCACGGCGAGGGTGCGCGCCGAGCGGAACGCAGCCGACGCGGTTGCCGCGCTCGCTCGCGTGCGCGAGGCGGCGAAGAGCAGCGAGAACCTGCTGCTGCCGATGCGCGACGCGCTTCGTGCCCGCTGCACGGTCGGTGAGATCTGCGGCGTGCTGCGCAGCGAGTGGGGCGAGCACGACCGCCCGCGCTCACCCGCCCCACCGTCCTAGCCGTCGATCGTTAACCAGGTTCAGCGATCGCGCGTCTAAGCTCGCGCTGTGGCCGTCGCGACTCGTCCGCGGAGACCTGAACCCGAGCACGAGCGGCTCGAGGTGCCGCGCCCCCGGGGTCAGTGGGCGCTCGCCTGGCGGCGCCTCGAGCGCGACCGCGTCGCGCTCGCGTGCGGGATCTTCCTCATGCTGCTCGTCTTCGCCGTCGGCCCGGGCGCGCCGCTCTACGGGAAGCTCGTCGGCCACGGCCCGAACGACTTCTTCCCTTACGCCGTCAGTGTCGGCCTGCGGCCTGCCGGCCCGTTCACCGTCACTTCCGCGACGCACCAGGTCGTCGGCGACGACCCGTTCGCGCTGAAACATCCGCCGCCTCCGAACGGCACGCCGAGGACGTTGTTGCTCCTCGGCGCAGACAGCCAGCTCGGCCGCGACGAGTTCCTGCGGATCCTCTACGGCGGCCGCGTCTCGCTGGAGGTTGCGGCCGGAGCGGCGATCGTCGCGATCCTGATCGGCTTGGTGCTCGGCACGCTGGCCGGCTACTTCGGCGGCCTCGTCGACGCGGTGATCTCGCGCTTCACCGATCTTGTGATGGCGTTCCCGCTGCTGCTCTTCCTGGTGATGATCGGGAGCTTCTTCAGCTACGGCCTGACGCGCTGGACGTTCGACGGCCTGCTCAACCAGGGCGTCTTCCAGCTGATCCTCGTGATCGGCGCGTTCACCTGGTTCTACCCGGCGCGGATCGTGCGCGGCCAGATCCAGTCGCTGCGCCGGCGCGAGTTCGTCGAAGCCGCGCAGATGGTCGGCGCGCGCGACACGCGGATCATGCGCACGCACCTGCTGCCGCACGTTGTGCCGCCCATGCTCGCCTACGGGACGCTGCTCGTCGCGACGAACATCATGATCGAGGTCGGCGTGACGTTCCTCGGCGCCGGCATCAAGTTGCCGACCGCGAGCTGGGGGAGCCTGCTCGCGCAAACCTGGGGCTCGATCCTCAGCCCGAACGCCTACAACCCGGCGACGACGCAGCCGTGGCTGACGCTCTGCCCGTCGATCGCGATCTTCTTGACCGTGTTCGCCCTGAACCAGTTCGGCGAGGGGTTGCGCGAGGCGACCGACCCGAGGAGCGTTCGGTGATCGGCTTCGTCCTGCGTCGGCTCGCGATTGCGGCGATCCTCCTCTGGGCGCTCTCGGCGATCACCTTCGCGATCTACCTGAAGGTGCCCGCGGACCCGGCCGGGTTCCTCGTCGACGTCCAGCATGCCTCGCCGCAGGCGATCGCGAAAGCCCACCACGCACTGGGCACGGACCGGCCGGCGATCGTCCAGTACGGGAAGTACCTGGAGCGCCTCGTCCACGGTGACCTCGGCATCTCGTGGGCGACGATCAACTTCGCGGTCGTCGGCGGCCAGGCGACGGGAACACCGGTCGGTTCCATGGTGTGGAAGGCGGCGCTCGTCACCGGCTCGCTCGTCCTCGGTGGATTCGTGCTCCTGCTGCTCGTCGCGGTCCCGCTCGGCACGTTCGTCGCGACGCGGCCGCGCTCGCTGGTCGACCGACTCTCGCTCGGGCTCTCGGTCGCCGCGATCTCCACCCACCCCCTCGTCGTCGGACTGCTGCTGCAGCTCTTCATCGGCAACCGGTGGAAGCTGCTGCCCGCGTCGGGCTACTGCACGGTGTCGCACCCGTCGGCAGCCTCGATCGAAGCCTGGCGGCGATTCGCGCCGACCGGGGTGCCGGAGCCGTGCGGCGGGGTGGGGCAGTGGGCGTGGCACCTGCTGCTGCCGTGGCTCACGTTCGCGCTCTTCTTCGTCGCGCTCTACACGCGGATCGTCCGCACGCGCATGCTCGAGGTGCTCGAAGAGCCGTGGGTTCGCACCGCGCGGGCGAAGGGAGCGTCGGAGCTGCGCGTGATCCGTGCACACGCCTTTCGGAACGCGATCGCACCCATCGTGACGATGGTCGCGATGGACGCGGGCATGGCGATCGGGATCGCGATGTACATCGAGACGGTCTTCGGGCTCCCGGGGCTCGGGCGCACGATGATCCGCGCGCTCGCGGGCTTCCAGGGCTACGACCTGCCCGTGATCCTCGCGGTCACGCTCGTGGCGGCCGCGGCGATCATCGTGCTGAACCTCGTGGCCGACCTCGTGCTGCTCGTCGTCGACCCCACCGTCGCGCGCCGTCGGGGACGGGGTGTCCTGCGGCTCGTCGGCCGCGCGGCGTAGCGTCAGTACCTAGAGGCTTGATATGGAACTCACGCACTCACGGATGGTGGCTCAAACACTGCGCATCTCGCCCGGGTCGGGCTTGAACGTAGGCACCGCTATGACCTGCGCCCGACCCGAACGACCTGCTTGGTCTGAGCCATCCCCGCAAGCACCCCATTCCACATCAAGCCTCTGATGCGGATCCTGCTCGTCTCGCAGATGTATCCCGGGCCCGACGATCCGGACCTCGGGTCGTTCGTCGCGCAGATGGAGCGCGCGCTCCGCGACCGCGGTCACGAGCTCGAGCTTGCGGTGCTCGATCGGCGCGCAGGCGGGAAACGGCGCTTCCTGGAGCTGCGCGCGCGGGTGCGCCGCGCCGCGCGCCCGGACGTCGTGTGGGCGCACTTCCTCGTGCCGTCGGGTCTGATCGCCTCGCAGGTCGATGCGCCGCTCGTGGTCACCGCACACGGCCGCGACGTCCGCAACATCGGCAGCATCCCGGGCGTCGCCGCGCTGACGGGCCGTGTCGTGCGCCGCGCGTCGACGGTGATCGCCGTCTCCGACTACCTGCGCCGGGAGCTCGAGGAGCGGCTGCCCGAGGCGCGCGGCAAGACCGAAGTGGTCGACTCGGGCGTCGACCTCGAGCGCTTCACGGAAGTCGCGCCGGCGGCCGAGCTCGAGTCGCCCGCCTTCGTGCACCTGGGTTCGCTCACGGCGCGGAAGAACGTCCTTCGGCTCGCCGACGCGTTCGCGCGTCTCGGACGCGGCTCGCTGACGTTCGTCGGTGACGGCCCGCTGCGGGCTGAGCTCGCAGGACGCGATCGAGTCCGCCTGGTCGGCCGGGTCGCGCACGACGCGGTACCGGCCTGGCTGAGCGCGGCCGACGTCGTGTGCGGGCCCTCCCTCCTCGAGCCGTTCGGTCAGGCCCTGCTCGAGGCGCTCGCGTGCGGGCGGCCGGTGGTCGCCACGCGCATCGGCGGTCCGCCCGAGTTCGTCCCGGCGGGCGGAGGGGTGCTGGTGGATCCGCTGGACATCGCCGAGCTCGCCCGCGCGCTCGAGACTGCGGCGGAGCTGCCCTCACCCAACGAGGTCGCCCGGGCGGCGGCTGCCGGGCACGACGTCAGGCGTCAGGCAGCACGGGTGGAGGAGATCCTCCAGCGAGCCGTTCGAGATCGGCCAGCCTGATCTCGACCAGCGGGCGCACACCTTCCTCGAGCCCGTGCTCGCGCGCGACTGCGAGTGCCTGTTCGTAGCTCTGCCTGATCTTCTCGGCGGAGACTCCTTGCTTGAGGCGATTGTCCCCTGTCAGGAGGAGATGGTGGATCTTCTGGCGCGCTTCGGACTCGTCCACTTCGCAGCCACCCTAGACGCTGCGTGAAGAGCAATCGGGTAAGCGTCGTGATCGCCGACGACCAACGACTCTTCGCGGAAGCGCTCGAGGCGATTCTCTCGACGGACGCTCGGATCTCGGTGGTCGGCCGGGCAGCTGACGGTCGCGCCGCGGTCGATCTGGCCCGCGAGCATCAGCCGGATGTGATCCTGATGGACCTCGAGCTGCCGGTGATGGACGGGATCGAGGCGGCGGAGAAGATTTGCGATGTGGTGCCCGGCACCAGGGTGATCGTGCTCACCGGCTCCGCCGCGGCCCAGGGCGTCTCGCGCGCTCGCTCGGCGGGCGCCGCCGCGTACGTGACGAAGGATCAGATCGCCGGCGACCTCGTCCGGGAGATACTCGACGCCGTCGTGCGTTGACCAGAGACCCGCTCGCTACACTTGCGCCCCCAATGCTGCCTGTCTTCGCCGTCGTCCACGTTCTGCTCGCCGCGGCCCTCGTCGGCCTGATCCTGATGCATTCGGGTCGCGACACGGGGCTCGGCGGCATGGGGTTCACGCCGCAGTCCCAGGGCGGAACGCACATCGTCGAGCGGAACCTGACGCGCGTCACGATCGTCGTCGCCGTGCTGTTCTTCGCGAACACCGTCCTGCTCTTCCGCTTGCTCAAGTAGCACGGTCGTAAACTGCGCCGATGCAGTTGGCAGGCCTGCACCACGTCACGTGTGTTTGCTCCGACGCGCAGCGGACGCTCGACTTCTACCGCGATCGTCTCGGCTTCTCGCTGATCAAGAAGACCGTCAACTTCGACGACCCGCACAGCTACCACCTCTACCTCGGCGACGTCGTCGGCAGCCCCGGCACCCTGATGACCTTCTTCGAGTGGCCCCGCGCCGAGCCGGGACGGCTGGGACGCGGCACGCTGGAGTCGATCGGGCTCGAGACGCCGTCCATTTCCTCGGAGAGCGAGGGAGAAGACCCCGACGGCCTGCGCCTTCGCCTCTTCCCCGGTGAGGCGCCGCGACTCCGCGACGTGACCGCGATCGGGAACCCCGACCTGTACGCCGGGCTCTTCGCCGACGACGCACCGCTCCACTTCGCCGACCCGGCCGACGAGGTCGCGCTCGTCGGAGCCGGCACGACCCACCACATCGCCTGGCGTGCCCACGATGACGCCGAGGTGCAGGCGTGGTTCGAACGGCTCGTCGGGCTGGGGCTGCGGCCGACGGAGGTGCAGGACCGGAAGTACTTCCGGTCGATCTACTTTCGCATGCCCGACGGCATCCTGGTGGAGATCGCGACCGACGGCCCCGGCTTCCTCGTTGACGAGCCGGCCGAGTCGCTCGGTGAGGGCCTGTCGCTGCCGCCGTGGCTCGAGCCGGAGCGCGAGACGCTCGAGCGCGAGCTCGCGCCGATCAACTGACCTGCGGCTACAATCCCCGCGCTCTCAGGCGCTGGTGGCGGAATTGGTAGACGCGCTAGGTTGAGGGCCTAGTGGCCGCAAGGTCGTGGAGGTTCAAGTCCTCTCCAGCGCATCGGGAGAAGCCGCCCTGTGGGGCGGCTTTTTTCGTTTCCCACCGCGTCTGCTCGACAGCGGTCGTTTTGACGGCAATCGGCGTTTTGACACCATCCGCAGGAGTCTCTACTCTGAGTGCGAACACACGTTCGACCACAGTCCGCAACCTCGGAGGCGCGAGTGCTCACGGCCCGTCAACAGGAGATCTGGAACTACCTGGTCGAATACGTCGACCGGCACGGGTATCCGCCGACCGTGCGCGAGATCGGCGAGCACGTCGGCCTCGCGTCTCCATCGACCGTGCACGCGCATCTCGCGAATCTCGAGCGGGCCGGCTTGCTGCGCCGCGACCCCGCGAAGCCCCGCGCGCTCGAGCTGGTCGGTCGAGAGCGCCGCGAGGCGCAGCCGGGCCGGCAGGTAACAGAGCAGCACGATTTCACGCGCTTGCCGCTCGTCGGCGAGATCGCGGCCGGGGGCCCGATGCTCGCCGAGGAGAACATCGAGGAGTACATCCCGATGCCGAGCTCGGCGAAGGGCGACTTTCTGCTGCGCGTCAAGGGCGAGTCGATGATCGAGGCCGGGATCCTCGACGGCGATCTCGTGATCGTCCAGACGGCGCAGGATGCGCGAAACGGCGAGATCGTCGTCGCCCTCGCGGGCGAGGACGAAGCCGCAGACGAGGCGACCGTCAAGACCTTCTACCGCGAGGACGGTCGGGTGCGGCTCCAGCCGGAGAACTCGTCGCTGGAGCCGATCTACGCGACGCACGTGCAGATCCTCGGCCGGGTCGTGGGGGTCTTCCGGGAGCTTTAGAGGTGAGCAGCGTCACCCCCTTCGCCCGCACCCTCGACCAGGAGTTGACCGCCTTGCTTCGCGGTGCGTCGCTCGAGTGCCTCGCCTGCGGCGAGTTCGTGATGCACGCCCGCGGTGGCAGCGTCTTCTGCCCCGAGTGCTGCAGCCAACTCGCCGACGAGGACGCGCTCGAGCCCGCGCTGCCGCTCGGTGCGCACGCCGGCTGAGCCGCCGGCACGAAGCGCCGATCGATCCGCAGCAAAAGGGCGGGCTACAATTCGCGTGCAGGCCGGGTGACCGCGGTCGACCGCTTCGGCGGCCGGTCGAGGAAAGTCCGGACACCACAGGGCAGGACGCTGGCGCAAGCCAGGGGGCGAAAGCCGACGGAAAGTGGAACAGAAAGGAAACCGCCGCTGGCATATCTCCGGAGATGCCGGCGGTAAGGGTGAAACGGTGGGGTAAGAGCCCACCAGCGTCGCGGCGACGCGGCGGCTTGCTAAACCCCGTCCGGTGCAAGGCGAACAGGGCCCGCTATTAGGTTGCCCACCGAGGGCCCGGGTAGCTGCCAAGAGGGATGGTCACCTTCGACAGAATCCGGCTTACAGGTCTGCTAAAGGAAAACCC
>JALYLO010000037.1 GCA_030774175.1 Actinomycetota bacterium | reverse complement strand
CTAGGCGTTCGCGGGCTGCGGCCGCGACTGCGACTGCGGCTTCGCCAGGCCTGCGGCGGCGCGCAGCGCGTCGGCCTTGTCGGTGCGCTCCCACGTGAAGTCGTGCTCGTCGCGGCCGAAGTGGCCGTACGCGGCGGTCCTGGCGTAGATCGGGCGCCGCAGGTCGAGGTCGTGCAGGATCGCGGCCGGGCGCAGGTCGAAGTACTCCTGCACGAGCGCTTCGATCCGAGGCACGTCGATGTGCTCGGTGCCGAACGTCTCGACCAGCACCGAGAACGGATGAGCAACGCCGATCGCGTACGCGACCTGGATCTGGCAGCGGTCTGCAAGGCCCGCCGCGACCACGTTCTTCGCCACGTAGCGAGCCGCATACGCCCCCGACCGGTCGACCTTCGTCGGATCCTTGCCCGAGAACGCGCCGCCGCCGTGCGGCGCTGCGCCACCGTAGGTGTCGACGATGATCTTGCGGCCGGTCAAGCCGGTATCGCCCATCGGCCCGCCGATCACGAACTTGCCGGTCGGGTTGACGTAGACGAAGTCGGGATCCTCGAGGCTCCTCTCGTCGTAGAGGTCCTTCGGGAGGATCGGCCGTAGGACGTGCTCGATCAGGTCGGGCTTGATCATCGCGTCGGGGTCGAGTCCCTCGCGGTGCTGGGTCGAGATCAGGACACGCTCGATCTCGACCGGCCTCTGGCGTCCCTCGGCGTCGACCTCGTAGCGCACCGACACCTGCGCCTTGCCGTCCGGCCGCAGGTACGGCAGCACGTCGGCCTTGCGCACCTCGGAGAGCCGCTTGGCGATGCGGTGCGCCAGCATGATCGGCAGCGGCATCAGCTCGCGTGTCTCATTCGAGGCGTAGCCGAACATCATTCCCTGGTCGCCGGCGCCGACCCTGTCGAGCGGGTCGTCGTCGCCGGGATGGTGCTGAACCTCGTAGGCGGAGTCGACGCCCTGCGCGATGTCGGGCGACTGCTCGTCCAGCGCCACGATCACGCCGCAGGTCTCCGCATCGAAGCCGTACTTGGCACGGGTGTAGCCGATCCCCTTCACGGTCTGGCGCACGATCCGCGGGATGTCGATGTAGGTCTCGGTCGTCATCTCGCCCGCGACGACGACGAGACCGGTCGTGATCAGCGTCTCGCAGGCCACCCGGCTCAACGGGTCGTTGGCGAGCGCGGCGTCGAGGACGGCGTCCGAGATCTGATCCGCGATCTTGTCGGGATGGCCTTCAGTGACCGACTCGGAGGTGAAGAGAAAAGTGCGCTGCGCCATGACTGGACCGCAACGTTAGCGGGACCGACCCGAAGCGCCGGCCTACCGGATGTCGATGCGGGTGACGATCGTGGCGACGCGGGCGTCGTGCGAGGCGTAGACGAGCACATCGCGGAGCGGTGCCAGGCGCGTCTCGAGCGCCGTCGGCACCTGCGTGTCGAAGAGGCCCTCGAAGAGCTTCGCGAGCGGCAGCCCCTCGCGCACGTTCGCGTACGCCCACGACTCGGTCAGATCCGGCAGCCGCGATAGAGCAGCGAGCGTCCTGCCGCCGGCGCCGGAGGCCGAGGCCAGCCGGCCCGGGGCAGTGGCGCTGTCGGTGACAACAAGCTCGCCACCCAGGAGCCCGTAGTAGATGTCGATCGCCCCGTTTGCGACCCGCCTCATCGGCCTGCCGCCGAGCGTCACCGCGCCGCTCGCCGGGTTCTTCGTCAGCCTCGCGATCAGCCTCGCTATCGCGCCAAGCGCGCGCCGACTGTCGGCCGGCCTGGAGACGACGGTCACCTCGGGCAGCGGGGTGCCCGCGCGCACCCACCCCACAACCGGGCCGCCGAGTGCGCTCGCGAGCTCGTGCAGGAGCTTCGGCGCGCGTCGCGGCACGTTCTGCGGGCCTGCGACACCAACAGCCGCGATCGCATCGGCTGGAACCTCGGCGGCGAGCGACGAGCCGACCTGCGGGAGCGGGAGCGACGGCTGCAGCCGGTGCACCTCGAGCTCGGCGCCGCCGTCCTGCACGGTCAGGCCGGTTGCGCGCCAGCCCGGCACGACCTCGCGCAACGCGGCCTCGGAGGGAAGCGTCGCCGATGCCGCCTCGAACCACGGTCGATCCGTGAGGCTGCCCCGCCGCGCTCGAACGGCGTCGAGGAGCGTCGCGCTCGCCGTGAAGACCGTCCAGCCGCGGATTCGCGCGTGCAGGCTCCCTGCCACCTCGAGCTGCTTCGCGAATGCCTGCTCGTCCACGGGCTGCGTATAGAAGACGCGCCCGCCGCCGATCGTTGCGACGTCGAGCTCCGGGCCCGCGCCCGGCGGAACGCGCGGCACATGGCGCAGCAGGCCCCCGCGCGGCAGGCTCGAACTCAGCGGGAACCGCGCGAGCAGCACAACCGCACGTGGCACCTGGGAGGTGCGCACGCGCAGGAACGACGACGCGCCGGGCGGCACGAGATCGGCTGCATCCGGCGTCCCTCGAGGGCCGCCGCAGCCCACGAGCGCGAGCACGATTGCCCCGCCGAGGAACCAGCCGCCCTGCAACGGCGCGCGCCTCATTCGTCGGTCGGCCGGCGCCCCATCAGCGAGCCGAGCAGCTCGGTCAGGGGCAGCCCGCCGAGCACCGCGCAGACCCCTTCGGTGATCGGCAGCTCGACGCCGAGCCGGTGCGAGAGGTCGCGCAGGACGGGTGCGGTCGTCAACCCTTCGACCACCTGTCCGATCTGCGCCTTCGCCTCCTCCGCGCTCGCGCCGCGGGCGATCAGCTCGCCCGCGCGACGGTTGCGTCCCGAGTGGTGCCAACAGGTGACGACGAGGTCGCCGAGGCCGGCGAGACCGAAGAACGTCTCCTGCTGGGCCCCGACCGCCTCCCCCAGCCGCGCCATCTCAGCGAGGCCGCGCGTGATGATTGCCGCCTTCGCGTTGTCGCCGAGCCCGAGGCCGTCGACGCCGCCGGCGGCAAGCCCGATCACGTTCTTCGCGGCGGCGCAGATCTCGACGCCGATCAGGTCGGTGTTCGTGTAGACGCGGAAAGCGGTCGACGTGATCGCCTCCTGCAACCGCAGCGCGAGCTCGTCGTCCTCGGAGGCGATCACGGTCGCGCCGGGCAAGCCGGCGGCGACCTCCTCCGCCATGTTCGGCCCGGAGAGGACGGCAACCGGGCGATCGCGGACGAGGGTCGAGAGACGCTCCCCCGTGTCAGGGTCGAGCCCCTTGACGAGGCTCAGGATTGGAGCGCTCCCGCGGACCGAGCCGAGCACCTCCCGAAACGCGCGGCTGGGCACGGCGATCACGACGAGGTCGGCCTCCTCATACGGCGCCTCGTCGATCGTGGCGCGCACCGCGACCGCCACGTCGTGCCCGCGCTCGGCCAGCAGCTTCGCGAACGCGGTGCCCCACGCGCCGCCACCGACGACGACCGCGTTCACGACCGTGGCCTGAAATCGATCGCCACCGGCACTCCCTCGAGCTCGAACCGTTCACGGAGCTGATTCTCGACCCAGTAGCCGTAGTCGCGTGTGACGAGGCCCGGGTCGTTGACCGTGAACCGGAAGCGCGGCGGCCGCGTCGCGACCTGTGCTCCGTAGAGGAGGTTGAGGCGGCGGCTGCCCTTGGAGGGCGGCTGGCGCAGCTCCTTCAACTCGCCCAGGAAGCGGTTCAGCTCCCCGGTCGGGATCCGGCTGACGTGCTTGTCATAGAGCTCGGCGGCCCTGTCGAGCAGGCGCGAGATGCCGCGTCCCGTCGTCGAGGAGATCGTGATGAACGGCGGTCGCTGCCGAAAGCGGCGTTGCAGCTCGGGCCGAACGTCCTCGATCGTGATCTCCGAGATGTCCCATTTCGAGAGCACGATCAAGGTCGAGCAGTGCGACTTCCGAGCGACCTCGACGGCGGTGACGTCGCCCTCGACGATCCCGTCGTGCGAGTCGATCAGGACGAGCGCGACGTCGGCACGCTCCGCGGCGTCGAGCGCGCGCAACTCGGTGTAGTAGTCGATCCCCTGCCGTTGCTTGCGCTTGCGGCGCAGGCCGGCGGTGTCGACGAGGATGAACGTGCGGCCGTTGTGCTCGATCGTCGTGTCGATCGTGTCGCGCGTCGTGCCCGGCACCGAGTCGACGATCGTCCGCTCCTCGCCGAGCAGCTTGTTGAAGAGCGACGACTTGCCGACGTTCGGCCGGCCGAGGATCGCGACGCGGATTGCGTCGCCAGCCGCCGTCCGGGAGGCCTCGATCGGCAGGCGGTCGAGCACCTCGTCGAGCAGGTCGCCGGTGTTGGAGCCGTGCAGGCCGGAGATCGGGAAGGGGTCCCCGAAGCCGAGCTTGTGGAACTCGTAGGCGAGGTTGGCCTGGGCGGGATCGTCGACCTTGTTCGCGAGCACGAGCACGTCCTTCTTCACCGCACGCAGGATCTGCGCGAGCTCTTCGTCTCCCGGCGTGATCCCCTGGCGCGCGTCGACGACGAAGAGCACGAGGTCGGCCTCGCCGATCGCCGCGCGCGCCTGCTCGGCGACCTGCCGGGTGATCGGGCTCGGGTCGGCGATGTCGACGCCACCGGTGTCGATCAACAGGAAGTGCTCCCCGTTCCACTCGCAGATCAGCTCCTTGCGGTCGCGCGTCGTGCCGGAGGTGTCGTGCACGACCGCCTGGCGCGACGACGTCAGGCGGTTGATCAGCGTCGACTTGCCGACGTTCGGGAAGCCGACGATCGCGACCGTCCCGCGCAGCCGCGTCGGCTCGACGAAATCGGCGTCAGGTAGATCCTGCTCGTCCTGCTCGTCCTGCCCCTGCTCGCGCCGGCCGGTCGGTTCGCTCACAGCGGCGGCTCGAGTCCGGCGGGTCGCCGGCGGGCGTGCAGGTCGGCGAGCCAGTCGAAGAGGACGTTGATCCGCCGCTCGATCTCCGCGGTCGCCTCCTTGTAGCCACGACCGTTTTTCGGGAGCCCGTCGAAGCGCACCGGCTCGCCGAAGGCGACCAACACCGGCGCGAAGTTGCCGAGCCTCCAGAACTGGGTCCCGTAGATGGCGATCGGCACGACCGGCACGTCCTCCTGGAGCGCGACCATCGCCGCGCCGGGCTGCGCCGGGCCTGGACGACCGAGCTTCAAACGCGTGCCCTCGACGAATAGGCCGACGACGCGGCCGTCGCGCGCGGACTGCTTCATCTGCCGCACCGCATCACGGTCGGACTGGCCGCGGCGCACGGCGATCGTGCCGTGCCAGCGCAGGTAGCGGCCGAGCCCGGGAAAGCCGGCGGCCTCGACCTTGGCGACGAAGTCGATGTTGCGCGGCGACACCACCCCGATCACCGGGATGTCGATCCAGTGCATGTGGTTCATCGCGTAGACGAGCCCGCCGGCCGCTGGCACGCGATCGATCCCGTAAGTGCGGATGCGTGTGACGAGCCGCGTCGGCCATCCCATCGTGCGGCGGCCGATTGCCCAGGCGAGCTCAGGACCGCTCACGGCGCGGTGACGGAACGCACGCGGATCAGCTCTTCGATCCGTTCCACGACGTCGTCGACCTCGAGCTGCGTCGTGTCGATCAGCTCGGCGTCCTCGGCCGGCTGCATGCGCTCGCGGTCGGATGCGTCGCGCGTTCGAAGGTCGGTCGCGAGCGCGTCGGCGCCGATGTCGGGCCGCTCCGCCTGGCGGCGGCTCGCTCGGATCGAGGGATCGGCCTGGAGGTAGACCTTCACCTGGGCGCCGGGCGCGACGACCGTGCCGATGTCGCGGCCTTCGATCACCACGTCTCCCTGCTCAGCGAGCTCGCGCTGGCGCTCGCGCATCACCTCGCGTACGCCGTGGTGGCGCGCGACGACAGGGACCATCCGGTCGATCCGCGATTGACGGATTGCGGAGGTGACGTCAACGCCCGCAATGAACACGCGTCCGACCTCGTCGAACATGATCGGGTTGCGCCGCGCAAGCTCGCCCAGCGGCTCGCCGTCGCCGAGCGGCAGCGCCTCGCGCATCGCAAGCCAGGTGAGCGCCCGGTACATCGCGCCGGTATCGAGGTAGCGGAAGCCGAGCCGGGCCGCGAGCTTGCGGGCGACCGTGCTCTTGCCGGCGCCTGCCGGTCCGTCGATTGTCACGATCATGGCCTTTTCGTCCTCGACGCACACAGGCGCTCAGGTTTCGTGGTTGGGACGAAAAGGCTAGGGGGGCGTGGTGCGAGGGGAGTCTGCATCCGTATGGTCGAGCGGGAAAGTGTGATGACGGGGAGCATGTGATGACGGGGAGCATTCGACAAGAGCTTCCGCCGGGGGATAGGGCGCGAGACGCCCGCCGCCGACGTTCCTCTAGATCAACTCGCCCGTTCTTTGGGCGATCTGATCAAGCAGGTCGAAGAAGCCGGGGAAGGATACCCCCACGCTCTCGGCCTCCTCGATCCGTACGCCTTCGCGCGAGACGAGGCCTGCGACGGCGCCGAGCATCGCGATGCGGTGGTCGCCGCGTGCGGCGATCGTCCCGCCACGGGGACGTGCGGGCACCCCGACGACGGAGAAGCCGTCTTCGTGCGCCTTCGCGCGAACGCCGATCGCGCGCAGGGCGTCGACGAGCGCTTCGATGCGATCGGTCTCCTTGTGGCGCAGCTCGCCGGCGCCGTAGACCCAGCTCTCGCCGCGGGCGCAGGCCGCGAGCAAACCGAAGAGCGGCAGCTCGTCGACGAGCGCCGGCACCTCTCGTGACGTGATCTTCGTCGCAGTCAACTCGGCAGAGCGGACCTCGATGTCTCCGACTTGCTCGACGCCGAGCCGGCGTCGCGCGAGGATTCCCACGCGCCCGCCCATCCGGTCGAGCACCACCAGCAGGCCGGTTCGGCGCGGATTCAGATTGACGTCGTGGATCGTGATCCGCGACTCGGGAACGAGCGTCGCGGCAACGATGAACGGGGCGGCCGAGGAGAAGTCGCCGGGGACGTCGACGGAACCGAGGTGGATGCTCTGCTGCGGGTCGATGCTCACCGAGGACGGGCGCGACGAGACGCTGACGCCGGCGGCGCGCAGCATCAACTCGGTGTGGTCGCGGGTGGGCGCGGGCTCGATCACGGTCGTCCGCCCCCTGGCGCCGAGGCCTGCCAGCAGGACCGCGGACTTGACCTGGGCGCTCGCGATTGGCAGCTCGTAGTCGATCGCCTCGAGCGGGCGACCGGTGACCGTGAGCGGCAAGCACCCGTCGCTCGTCTCGACCTGCGCGCCCATGCGCCGCAGCGGCTCGGCGATGCGCTCCATCGGCCGCGCCGAGAGCGACTCGTCCCCCGTCAAGGTGAAGGTCCCGTCCTGGAAGGCGAGCAGCCCGGGCAGCAGCCGCGCAAGCGTGCCGGCATTGCCGCAGTCGATCTCGGCGGGCCGGAGGCCGCGCAGCCCGACGCCCTGCACGCTGAGCTGGCCGCCGCCTTCCCCCACCTGCACGCCGAGCGCGCGCACCGCGGCGAGCGTGGACTCCGTGTCGGCCGAGCGCCCCCAGCCGCGAATCACCGTGTCCCCGTCGGAGACGGCGCCGAGCAGGAGCGCGCGGTGCGTGATCGACTTGTCACCAGGGACCGCGAAGTGGCCGTCCAGCGAGGCGGCGGGCTCGATCTTCATCAAGCGCCGATCACCGCGCTGACGACGACGCCGTAGCCCTGCGCCTCGAGGATCTCGGCGGCTCGCTGCGCCTCGCCCTCGCCGGCGACGAGCACCGTCAGGGTGCCGCCTCGCTCGGGGGAGACATGGTGCAGCTCGAAGTCCTCGATGTTGATCCGCTCGGCTCCGAGGGCTTGCGTGATGCCGGCGAGCACGCCGGGGCGGTCGGGCACGTGTACCCGCAGGCGCTGGAGCGCGCCCGGTGGGTACTCGCGCTCGAGCATGCGGCGGCGATTCGCCGAGGCCTCTCCGATCCAGCGCGCGAGGAAGCCCGCGTCGCCGCTTTCGAGGGCGGCCTCGACCTGCTCGATCCGCCGGCGGTGCTCGGCGAGCGCGGCACGGACGGGTTCGGCGTTGTCGAGGAAGATGTCGACCCAGATGCGCGGGTTCGCTCCTGCGACGCGCGTCATGTCGCGCAGCGAGCCGCCGGCATGTGCGAGCGGCTCATGCCCTTCGACGCGGTTTGCGCCCGCCTGGTTGACGACGACGTTCGCGAGCACGTGCGGCACGTGGCTCGTCATGGCGACCAGCGCGTCGTGCGCGACGGGGTCGATCGCCACCGGAGTCGCTCCGAGCGAGGCGACGAAGC
The DNA here is from genome assembly GCA_030774175.1 of Actinomycetota bacterium. The sequence continues at coordinate 658 of JALYLO010000037.1, read as the reverse complement.
CGTGCACGGCGCGGTAGCGGTCGGGGTCGGTCGCGGCGAGCGGCGCGAGGAACCAGGTCGCACCACGGAACAGGTCGGCCTTCGCGGCGCCGGGGCCGCGCGCCTCGAGACCCGCGATCGGGTGGCCGCCCACGAAGCGGGACGACGCGGCGGCCGCGTCGCAGACGGCGGCCTTGGTCGAGCCGACATCGGTGACGGTGGTCTCCTCCCCCGCGGCGGCGAGCACCGCTTGCACGGTCGCGGGCAGCACCCCGATCGGAGCTGCGACGACGGCCAGCTCGGCGCCCGCGAGCGCGTCCTCGAGGGAAGAGGCAGGCTCGACGGCGCCGAGCTCGCCGGCGAGGCCGAGCGCCGCGGCGTCGGGGTCCCAGCCACACACGGTCGCCCCGGCAGCGCGGGCGGCGAGCCCGATCGAGGCGCCGATCAGCCCGGTGCCGACGATTGCGACGCGAAGCGACATTGCCTCTAGAGGCTTGATGTGGATTGGGGTGCTTTCGGGGATGGCTCAGACCAAGCAGGTCGTTCGGGTCGGGCGCAGGTCATAGCGGTGTCTACGTTCAAGCCCGACCCGGGCGAGATGCGCCGTGTGTGAGCCACCATCCGCGAGTGCGTGAGATTCACATCAAGCCTCTAACGCGGCGCGCGCATCAGCTCGGCC
>JALYLO010000036.1 GCA_030774175.1 Actinomycetota bacterium | reverse complement strand
CGGTGATGAACATGTACGACGTCCCTTCGACCATGAAGACGAAGTCCGTGATCGCGGGCGAGTAGACGGCGCCCCCCGCACACGGGCCCATCACGAGCGAGATCTGCGGGATCACCCCCGAGCACTGAACGTTGCGCCAGAAGATCTCGGCATAGCCCGCGAGCGACACGACGCCCTCCTGGATGCGCGCGCCGCCCGAATCGTTGATGCCGATGACTGGGCAGCCGAACTTCAGCGCCATGTCCATCACCTTGCAGATCTTCTCGGCGAAGACCTCGCTGAGCGAGCCGCCGAAGACCGTGAAGTCCTGTGAGAAGACGAAGACCTTCCGGCCGAAGATCGTTCCGTAGCCGGTGACGACCGCGTCGCCGTACGGGCGTCGCTCGAGCATCCCGAAGTTCGACTCACGATGCCGGACGAAGCGGTCGAGCTCGACGAAGGAGCCAGGATCCAGCAGCTCGACGAGACGCTCGCGGGCGAGGAGCTTGCCCTGCTGGCGCTGGCGCTCGATTGCCTGGTCGGTGCCGGCATGTTCGGCCTCGTCGCGGAGCTCCTGGAGCTGATCCAGCTTCGACTGGGTCGAGTCGGCGCGAGGTTCGTCGGTCGTCGCCATTCGCGAAGCCTAACCGCGGCTCGGCTGGGACATGTCTTGGTGTCTGACACCAGGCCGTTGTCGAGTGACGGTCCGGAATCGGCTTGATCAGCAGGATGGAACCAATTACGTCACACCTCGGCTACTCCGAAGGCACGGTGTCTGACACCCGCCCCACAAACTCTCGAACTCGTAGAGTCGGACGATGGGCATCGACCGCTCCACGATCTGGCCGTACAAGGACGGCGAGCCGGGCGAGTTCATCTACCAGCGCTACGGGCACCCGACCGGAGCCGAGGCCGAGCGGCGGCTCGGCGAGCTCGACGGTGGCCACGCGCTGCTCTACTCGTCCGGCGCTGGTGCAACTACGGCGCTCGTGCTGACGTTCCTCTCCTCCGGTGACACCATCGCGCTGGCCGAGGGCGCCTACTTCGGAACCGGCGTCATCTTCCGCGAGCTCGAGCGCTGGGGCCTGCGTGTCATCGAATTCGATCAAACCGGCACGCCTCCCGACGGTGTCGACCTCGTCTGGCTCGAAGCGCCGTCTAACCCGTTCCTCACGATGCCCGACCTCGAAGCGGCAGCGGCACATCCGGCACGCGTCGTGGTTGATGCCACCGCTGCGACGCCGATCCACCTGCGTCCGCTCGAGCATGGGGCCGATCACGTCCTGCACAGCGCGACGAAGTACCTCGGCGGCCACGACGACGTCCTGCTCGGCGCGATCGTCTGCAAGCGCGCGGACGATGCGGGGCGCCTGAAGGAGTTCCGCACCCGGTCAGGCATCGTGGCGGCGCCCGACCCGTGCGCCCTGCTCCTCCGCGGCCTGGAGACGCTCGAGTTGAGGGTCCGGCGGCAAACTGAGTCCGCGACGGAGCTCGCGAAGCGCCTGGAGGCACATCCCGCAGTCCAGCTCGTCCGCTACCCCGGGATCGGCGGCCTGGTCTCCTTCGACGTCGCGGGAGCGGACGAAGCCCGCCACGTCGAGACCTCCATCCGCGTGATCACGAACGCCACCAGCCTGGGCGGGGTGCACTCCCTCCTGGAGGCCAGGGCCCGCTGGGAGGGAGACCGCGTCCCTCCCGGGCTGCTGCGCTTGAGTGTTGGCCTGGAACCCGTGGAGGAGCTCTGGGCCGATCTGGCTCAGGCCCTGGAAATTCCGGGCAGTTTTCCCACGCGCGCGTAAGATTTCGACCCCCGAGGGCGAATGCCCTCCGCACATAGCCAGGAGGCGCGTCGCCCAACGATCCTCCGGCGGATCATCCCTCGCACAAAGGAGTCAGCTGTGGCTGCACCAGACACCAGGACCCGGAAACGGAGGTCGCCGAGTCAGGCGCCCGCAACGGGCCGTCGCGCGTCGGACAACGTGACGGTCGAGATCAAGAAGAAGGACCTGCAGGAACTGCTCGAGGCTCTCCGCTCAGCGAGGGACGGAGAGACGGGCGTGCGGCTGGCTGCACAGAAGAGCGGTGTCATGGGCGAGGTGGCGAAGGCGTTCAACGGCTTGGCGGAAAGGCGCGAGGGCCTGACCAACGAGCTGAGTCGCGTGAGCAGGGTCATCGGGCGCGAGGGCCGGATGACCGAGCGCGCGCAGTTGAAGAATGCAAAGGGAACGTGGGCCGAGTCGATCACCTCGGTCAACTCGATGATCGACGATCTGGTGCGCCCGACCATCGAAGTCTCCCGCGTTCTCGACGCGGTCGCCGAGGGCGACCTGTCCCAGAAGATGTCACTCAAGATCGAGGGACAGCCCGTGCGCGGAGAGTTCCTCCGCATCGGCACGACCGTGAACACGATGCTGGACCAGCTCAGCTCGTTTGCATCGGAGGTCACCCGCGTCGCGCGCGAGGTCGGCACCG
>JALYLO010000035.1 GCA_030774175.1 Actinomycetota bacterium | reverse complement strand
CGCTGCGCGTAGCCGCGCCCACGCACTTCAGGGTCGACCCACACCTGCTGGATCTGCACCGCAGAGGGCGTCCACGCCGACGCCTCCGCCTTGAAGAGGATCGTGCCCTCGTCGAGCCACACCCACGAGCGGCCCTCGTCGATCTGGGCGCGCGTGCGCCAGCGGAAGCCCTCCGGATCGCGCTCGAGCGGGTCGGTGCCGATTTCCTCCTTGTGCGCGGCGGCGCATGCGGGTAGCAACTTGGCGAAGTCGTCCGACGTCGCGAGTCGGAGACCGGTGTCTCCTGGCTCAGGCGGTTCGTCGATCGCATAGACCGGCTGCCCCGGCCGGTCGTCGCGCGGCTGCGGCAGCCGGTCTTGAATGGCGCCCCACAGCTCTGCGACCGCTCGCTCCGGGCCGATCATCATCCGCGCGTTGCCTGCCAGTGCGTGCTGGCCAAAAGCAGCGCAGCCGTCGCCGGCGGGAACGAGATTCGCGCCAACGTGACATAGCGCGGTCAGCCGTCCATCCTCGCGAAGGGCGGCGAAACGTCCGAGACCACGCCGCGCCACATCCTCGAGCAGGACTCGCTCGACCGGATCTTCCGCACAGAACGCGAGGATCTGCTGCAGATCCGGGACGGTCAGCATGCGCTCAGGATAGGGTCTCGCCGTGCCGATCCACGTTCGTGCCGAGCCCGGTGACTACGCCGAGGCATGCCTCCTCCCGGGCGATCCGCTCCGCGCGCAGTACATTGCCGAGACCTACTTCGACGATCCGGTGCAGCGAAATCACGAGCGCGGCATGCTGGGGTACACGGGGACGTGGGAGGGCAAGCCAATCTCGGTGCAGGCAACGGGCATGGGCTGCCCATCGGCTGCGATCGTGATGGAGGAGCTCGTGCAGCTCGGCGTCAAGCGCTTTATTCGCGTCGGGACGTGCGGTGGGCTCCAGGCAGACATGAAGCTCGGAGACCTGATCGTTGCGTTGACCGCCGTACCTGCCGACCGAACGGTCGAGACATACGTCGACCACGAACCGCACTGCCCGACAGCGAGCTGGGAGCTCGTGCACGGCGCCGTGCATGCGGCGAAAGAGATGGGCCAGTCGATGCGCGTCGGCCCCATCGTCTCGAGCGACGTGTTCTACAACCCGGACGCCGGGCAATACGAGCGCTGGTCGCAGCGCGGAGTGCTCGCCGTCGAGATGGAGGCGGCGGTGCTCTTCACGCTCGGCGCCCTGAGGAGCGTGCACGCCGGCGCGCTGCTGACCGTCAGCGACATCGTCGTCGAGGGCGAGTTCCAGCGAATCTCGGACGACGAGCTGCGTGCCGCCGTCGACCGGATGACGCGCGTGGCGCTGGCGACCGCGACTGCACATTCCCATTAGCACCGTCTTCCTCGTCAACCCGGCCTCCGACAACGGCGCTACCGGGAAGCGCTGGCCGCAGCTCGCGAACGCCGCCTCGAGCCTGGGGCTGAAAGGGGACGCGCTACTCTCGGAGCGACCCGGCCAGCTCGCCGAGCTGGCGCGGCAAGCAGCCGACGGCGGGGCCGAACTGCTCGTCGTCGTCGGCGGCGACGGCTCGGTGAACGAGGTGGCAAACGGCGTCGCGGAGCGCGATGTCGAGATCGCGGTGATCGCGCGCGGCACCGGCTGGGATTTCGTCCGCACGTTCGGAATCCCGCGGAGCGTCGAAGAAGCGGTCGACGTCGCGCTTCACGGTGGGACGCGCGAAATAGACCTCGGGCGCGTGCTCTACCGTTCGTGGGCGGGCACGGACGAGGTGCGCTGGTTCGCAAACGTCGCGAGCGTCGGAATGAGCGGAGCGATCGCCCAACGCGCCAACGAGACGACCAAGGCGCTCGGCGGGAGGATGTCGTACCTGCTCGCCACGCTGAGCGTGTTCGCGCGCTGGCAAGTCGGCGACGTTCGGGTGTCCGTGGACGAGAACGTCCGCGGCGGCCGCATGCACGACGTCATCGTCGCGAACGGCCGCTACCTCGGCGGCGGGATGATGATCTGTCCGGA
>JALYLO010000034.1 GCA_030774175.1 Actinomycetota bacterium | reverse complement strand
CACCGCCGCGCGCCTGCAGGCGGCGGCCCCGGAGGGCGGCATCCTCATCGACTCCTCGACGCAGCGCGCCACGGCAGCCTCGATCGAGACGAAGCCGCACGAGCCCGTCACCGCGAAGGGCAAGGCTGAGCCTGTCGGCGTCTGGGAGGTCGTTGCCGCGCGCGCTAGCTTCGGCGTCGACGTCGAGCAGGGCGCGCCCGCTCCCCTGGTCGGGCGGCAGCGCGAGCTCGAAGTGCTCTCGCAGGCGCTCGAACGGGCGCGAGGAGAGCGCGCGCCACAGCTCGTCACGCTGATCGGCGTGCCCGGGATCGGGAAGAGCCGGCTCATCTGGGAGCTCTTCCAGATCGTCGACGCCGACCCCGACCTGATCACCTGGCGGCAGGGACGTTGTCTCTCCTACGGCGAAGGGGTCGCGTTCTGGGCGCTCGGCGAGATGGTGAAGGCGCAGGCGGGCCTGCTCGACACCGACAGTGCGGCCGAGGCGGAGGAGAAGCTCACGACCGTCGCCGCCGTCACGGTGCCGGTGGACGAGCGCGACTGGGTCGTCTCGAATCTGCGCCCGCTCGTCGGCCTCCCGGGCGAGCAGAGCTCGAGCGTGACCGAGGCGTTTGCGGCGTGGCGCCTCTTGTTCGAGTCGCTCGCCGAGCAGCGGCCGCTCGTCCTCGTCTTCGAAGATCTGCACTGGGCGGACGAGGGGCTGCTCGACTTCGTCGACCACCTCGTCGACTGGGCGGCCGGCGTGCCGCTGCTCGTCGTCTGCTCGGCGCGGCCGGAGCTGCTCGAGCGCCGGCCGGCGTGGGGCGGGGGCAAGCTGAACGCGGCGACGATCGCGCTCTCGCCGCTCTCGCACGACGACTCGGCCCGGCTCGTCGCCGCCCTGCTCGACCAGCCGCTCCTGCCGGCCGAGCTCCAGCAGGCGCTGCTCGCCCGCGCCGAGGGCAACCCCCTCTATGCCGAGCAGTACGTTCGCATGCTCACCGATCGTGGCTTCCTCGTCCGTCACGACGTGGGCTGGAAGCTTGCGACGGGCGACCTGCCGCTGCCCGAGACGCTCCAGGGGATCATCGCGGCGCGCGTCGACGGCCTGCCCGCCGGAGAAAAGCAGCTGCTCCAGGACGCGTCGGTGCTCGGAAAGATCTTCTGGCTGGGCGCGCTCGACCCCGGTGCAGACGGCGACGCCGGGGCGAAGCTCCACCAGCTCGAACGCAAGGGGTTCGTGCGGCGCGAGCGCCGCTCGTCCGTGGCGGACGAGGTGGAGTATGCGTTCGCGCACGCGCTCGTCCGCGATGTCGCCTACGGCCAGATCCCGCGGATCGAACGCGCCCGCAAGCACCGGAGCGCAGCCGAGTGGATCGAGCAGCTGACGGCGGAGCGTGGCGAGGACCATGCGCAGCTCGCCGCCCACCACTGGCTCACCGCCCTCGAGCTGACACGCGCCGCCCGGGAAGAGGACCCGGAGCTCGCGGCCCGCGCATGCGCCGCGCTCATCGAGGCTGCGGACCGCGCCTCCCGCCTGGGCGCGAGGGAGGCAGCGCGCGATCTCTATGCACAGGCACTCGCGCTCCTACCGGCCGACGACGATCAGCGGCCGAACCTCCTCCTGCTCTACGGCCGCGCGGCCTCGATAACCGGTGTCAACGCGGATGCCGAGCTGATCGAGGCGACGGAACGCTTCCTCGCGCGAGGTGACGTCGAGAGCGCAGCCGATGCGATGAGTGCCCGCACGTGGTACCTCTGGAACGCAGGCGAGGATCTCGAGTCCACCCAGCTGGTCGAATCGGCGCTGGAGCTGATCGCCGGCCGGCCTCCGTCTCCGGTGCAGGCGTTTCTCTACGGGGAGTACGCCGTGCACTCGATGCTCAAGGGACGGCTCGACAACGCGATCGAGTATGCGGGGCGTGAGCTGGAAGTCGGCCTCGCGGTCGGCGTGGAGCGGTTCCGGGCAGACGCCTTGATCACGGTCGGATCGGCGACCGCGCTCGCCGGGAAGGGAGAAGGGCTGGCCGCGATCGAGGAAGGGCTCGATCTCGCTCGTGACCTCAACGATGTCCCGGTTCTGATCCGCGGCTACAAGAACCTCCAGTCGCTCGTCGCCGTGCACGGCGACATCGTGCACGCCGCTGCTGTCGCCGAGGACGCGCTCCGAGCGGCGAACCGATACGGCGACGACTTCCACGTCGCCTGGTTCAACGTGGAGCTGGCGTTCTATGGGTTCTTTCGCGGCGACTGGCACGACGCGCTGACGGCCCTCCGGTCGTTCCTCGCCGACCTGGGCGAGCGGAAGCACTACATGGTCGGTCCCGCCCACCAGGTGCTGGGGCGGATCCTGGCCGAGCAGGGCGAGCTGGCCGGCGCGCGCGCCGAGTCTGCGCGCGGCCTCGAGTTCGCCCGCTCCGTCAGGGACCATCAGCAGCTCCTGCCGTCGCTGGCCTCGCACGCCTGTGTGCTCGTGCGGGCAGGCCAGCCGGCGGAGGCGGGGCAACTACTCGACGAGTACCTGCAGCTGGTGGAGCTGCGGAGCGACTCCTCCCTCGCCGACGCCGCGCTCGCGCTCACCCTGCTCGGGCGCGAGGGGGAGTTCGCGCAGTTGCCCGACGCGACCCGTGGTTCGCGGTGGGGCGCGGCGGGGGAGGCGGTCGCGTGTGGCGACTACGCCGACGCGGCCGAGCGCTACGCGGGGATGGGCGTGCACGTGCACGAGGCCGAAGCGCGCCTGCGGCTCGCGCGGCAGCTCGTAAGCACAGGCAACCGGTCCGACGCCGAGCGCGAGGCCACGGCCGCGGCCGCGTTCTTCCGCCGCGTCGGTGCGGTGCCGCGGGTCGGCGAGTCGGAAGCAGCTGTTCGCGCGTCCGCCTGACGGGGTGACCTCTCAGCCGACGTCGCGCAGGTCTTGCGCGTCGTCGAGCTGGGCGAGGTTCGACAGGCTGCGTGACTCGATCTGGCGAATGCGCTCCCGCGTCAAGTTGAAGACACGCCCGATCTCTTCCAGCGACTGCGGCTCCAGCCCGGTCAGCCCGAACCGCAGCTCGAGCACGCGGCGGTCTCGGCTCGACAGTGTGGCCATGATCCGCGCCAGATTCTCGTTGCGCAGCATCGCGTCGGCGGCATCCTCCGGCGCAATCGCAGCGTCGTCGGCGATCAGGTCTCCTAGCTCCGACTCGTTCTCGTCGCCGACCGGCCTCTCGAGCGAGACGGGCGCCTGCGACCTGCGTCGGATCGACTCGACCTCCCGCGCGCTCATCTCGAGCTCGAGCGCGATCTCCTCGTCGGACGGCTCACGGCCCTGCTCGGTACGCAAGGCGCGCTCGGCGCGCGTGATCCTGTTCAGCTTGTCGAGGATGTGAACGGGCACGCGGATCGTGCGGGCCTTGTTCGCGAGCCCGCGCTCGACCGCCTGCCGGACCCACCACGTCGCATAGGTGGAGAACTTGTACCCCAGGCGCCAGTCGAACTTCTCGACGGCACGCACGAGGCCGATCGTGCCCTCTTGGATCAGGGCGAGGAACGGCAGCCCCTGGTCGCGGTAGCGCTTCGCGATCGAGACGACGAGGCGCAGGTTCGCTTCGACCATCTCCTGCTTCGCGCTCTCGTCACCGCCCTCGATCCGCTTTGCCAGCTGCACCTCGCCCGACGCGGTCAGCAGGGCGATCCTGCCGATCGCAGCGAGGTAGACCTGCAGGGCGTCCATCGGCTGCGACGAGTCTTCCGTCGCCGACCGTTCGGGCGATGTTCCTGGCGCAAGTACCGAAGCCGGCGTGCTGATGACGAGCCTCCTCGATGGATCCTGAGAGATCACGACGAGAAGCCGTCCGGCGCTACGCAAATGCGTCCGGCCGCGCCTGCCCGCAGCTCGACTGTACCACTAAGTTGGAACTGTCACGAACACGCGTTGAGCCCGGACGAGCTGCCAGACCGGTCGGCCTCTGCGTGGTCCGTCCTCCGCTTTGGTAAGTGTCCACCGAATGACGCAGCGTATTCAGGTCCTCCGCCCGGTCGAGCGGCCGGGGCGGCGAGGTCGAAGGAGCGTGCTGGTCGTCCTGGCGGCCGCGGCCGCGGCCGCCGCCGCCGCCGTCTCCTTCGTGGTGTGGCAGCGGTACACGAACAGCGATTCGGTCTCGACGAGCGCAGCGTCGCAGCACCACGTGACGCTGCACACGCAGTCGAAACCCCTCGAGCCCCTCGTCGTCGGGCCGCCGCTCGTCAGGCGGTCGCTGAAGCCCCCCGTCGGCGCCCGCGCCGCGATCGTGATCGACGCCGCAACCGGGCGCGTCGTCTACGCGCTGCACTCCCATCGTCGCCTGCCGATCGCCTCGACGACGAAGGTCATGACAGCCCTCCTCGTGGTTCAGCGGCAGCGTCTGTCGACGATCGTGCGGATCGGGCCCGCCGTGCCGCGGGTGCCGCTGATCAAGGAAGGCTTGCGCTTCGGCGAGCAGGTTCCCGTGCGGAAGCTCCTCTACGGGCTGCTGCTCTACTCGGGCAACGACGACGCCCTCGCACTCGCGATTGCCACGGGCGGCAGCCGCAGCGTCTTCGTCCAGTTGATGAACGCCAAGGCGAAGAGCCTGGGATTGCGCGACACGCATTTCCGCAGCCCGAGCGGCGTGATCGACGAAGACAACTACTCGAGCGCGTCGGATCTCGCCGCGCTCACACGGGTCGCGCTTCGCAACGCGATCTTTCGCCGCATCGTCCGCACCCGCGAGAAGACCGTCAGCTGGCCGCCGCCGACGTTCGCGAAGACCTACGTGAACAAGAACAAGCTGCTCGGGAGGTACGCCGGTGCGATCGGGGTGAAGACCGGCTGGACGACCAAGGCCGGCCACTGCCTCGTCGCGGCGGCGCGGCGGCACGGAGTCACCCTGGTCGCCGTGCTGCTGCACGATCCCAACCCGTATCCGGATGCACGCCGGCTGCTCGACCTCGGCTTCCGGCACGCGGGCCACTAGACCGAGTTGTCAGGCACCCGGCCCTCGACGAGCAGCGAGCGGAGCGCGTTCACCGCGAGCAGACCCATCGCCTCGCGCGTCGCCCGCGTCGCGCTGCCGAGATGCGGCGTGAGCACGACGTTCTCGAAGCCGAGGAGGCGTTCCGTCACGGCGGGCTCGTGTTCGAACACGTCCAGTGCCGCGCCCGCGAGCGAGCCGGCCGCGAGGGCGGCGACGAGCGCCTGTTCGTCGACGATCGGGCCGCGGGCGGTGTTGACGAGAACGGCGTCCCGCCTCATCAGGTCCAGGGCTGCCCCGTCGATCAGGTGACGCGTCTCCTCGGTGAGCGGGCAGTGCAGGCTGACGACGTCGGCGGCTCGGAGCAGCGGCTCGAGGCCGTCGCCACGTCCGGCGTACACCGGGATCGCCCCGAATGCCTCCGCCAGCCTGCCGGTCGCGCGGCCGATGCGGCCGGGACCGACGATCCCGAACCGTTTGCCGCGAAGCCCCTCGCCCAGCATGAACTCGAGGCTGAAGCGCCAGGGGCGGCCCGCGCGCAGGAACCGGTCGCCCTCGGCGATCCGCCGGAGCAGCGCGAGCGTCAGTCCGATCGCGAGCTCAGCCGTGGTCTCCGTCAGGACATCGGGCGTGTTGGCGACGACGACCTCGTGCCGGCGGGCCGCCGCGAGGTCGATGTTGTCGACCCCGACGCCGTAGTTCGCGACGATCCGAAGCTGGGGGCCGGCGGAGGTGAGGTACGCCTCGTCGACCCGCGTCGTCAGCAACGAGAGGATCCCTTCGGCGCCCTGGGGCGAATCGACCACCTCGAACAAATCGTCCAGCGCCGACGCGACGGCGCCGGGAACCAGGCCGGTCACGTGCACGCGAGGCCGAGAAGTCTCCGCCACCGCCGCCGAGCCTACCCCACCGTTTCGCACCGGTTAGGTTGAGCGGCAGCCGTGCGGATCGCGCTCTTCATCACGTGTCTCGGGGACTCGCTCTTCCCCGAGGTGGGGCAGGCGACCGTAGAGGTGCTCGAGCGGCTCGGGCACGAGGTCGCGTTCCCCCTCGAGCAGACGTGCTGCGGGCAGTTGCACGTCAACGCCGGCTACCGCTCCGATGCGCTCGCCCTCGCACGCCGGTTCGTCGATGTGTTCTCCGAATTCGACGCCGTCGTCGCACCGTCGTCGTCGTGTGTGGGGAACGTCCGCGAGCTCTATCCGCTGCTCGCGCGCGAGGCGAGCGACGACCGGCTCGCCGACGACGCGGAGGAGCTCGGCGCGCGCGTGTTCGAGCTCTCCGAGCTCCTCGTCGAACGGCTGGGGGTGGAAGACGTCGGCGCGTCTTTCCCGCACCGGGTCACCTACCACCCGACCTGCCACTCGCTGCGCGTCACGCGCGTCGGAGACGCGCCGGTCCGGCTGTTGCGAAACGTTCGCGGGCTCGAGCTCGTCGAGCTCGGGCGGGCCGAGGAGTGCTGCGGGTTCGGCGGCACATTCGCGATCAAAAACGCGGACACGTCGAGTGCGATGGTCGACGACAAGTGCGCCGAGATCGCCGCGACGGGCGCGGAGGTCTGCACGGCCGTCGACGGGTCGTGCCTCCTCCAGATCGGCGGCGCGCTCGCGCGCCGCGGCGCGGGCGCGCGCACACTCCATCTGGCGCAGATCCTGGCGGCGCAGGAACGCGCATGACCGCTCCGTTGCGGAGCTTCCCGGCGGCGGCGCGCGAGGAGCTTTCGAACCCGCAGCTGCGCGCCAACCTGCGCGCGGCGACGGACACGATCCAGGCGAAGCGCGCCGGGGTCGTCGCCGAGGTGCCGGACTGGGAGGAGCTGCGCGAGGCAGGCCGGGCGATCAAGCAGAACGTGCTCGCGCGACTCGACGAGCACCTGCTGGCCTTCGAGTCGGCCGTGCAGCAGGCCGGCGGGCACGTGCACTGGGCCACAGACGCGGCTCAGGCGAACGCGGTCGTGGTCGAAGTCGCCCAGGCGCACGGGGCGACCGAGGTCGTCAAGGTCAAGTCGCTGACGACCGACGAGATCGGGCTGAATGACGCACTCGCCGCGGCGGGGATCCACGCGCTCGAGACCGACTTCGCCGAGCTGATCCTCCAGCTCGACGGCGGCTGGTCGTCGCACATTCTCGTGCCGGCGATCCACCGCAACCGGCACGAGATCCGCGAGCTCTTCGCGCGTACGATCGCCACCGGCATCTCCTCCGCGGAGCCGGCCGACCTGGCCGAGGCCTCTCGCAGCTACCTGCGAGAGCGGTTCCTCGTGGCGAAGGTCGGCGTCAGCGGAGCGAATTTCGGCGTCGCCGAGACCGGCAGCCTGTGCGTCGTCGAGTCCGAAGGGAACGGTCGCATGTGCACGACGCTGCCGCCGGTGCTCGTGACGATCCTCGGTATCGAGAAGCTCGTGCCGACGCTCGCGGATCTCGAGGTGTTCCTGCAGCTGCTGCCACGCTCGTCGACGGCCGAGCGCATGAACCCCTACACGTCGCTGTGGACGGGGGTCACCGACGGCGACGGCCCGCAGGAGCTGCACGTCGTGCTGCTCGACAACGGCCGCACGCGGGTGCTGGAGGACGAGGTCGGCCGCCAGGCGCTCCACTGCATTCGCTGCAGCGCCTGCCTGAACGTCTGCCCGGTGTACACGCGCACGGGCGGCCACGCCTACGGCTCCGTCTATCCGGGCCCGATCGGCGCGATCCTGACGCCGCAACTGATCGGCATCGAGCGCGCTCCCTCGCTGCCCTTCGCCTCGACGCTCTGTGGCGCGTGCGCGGACGTGTGCCCGGTCAAGATCGACATCCCCGGCGTGCTGCTGCATCTGCGCGCGAAGGCGGTGGCCGCGACGGCCTCGCGGAGCGAGCGCGGGGTGATGCGCGCGGTCGCGTGGACGTTCGGCGGGGTCAACCGTCTGCGGGCGGCGCAGCGCCTCGCCCGCCTCGCCCAGCGGCCGCTCGTTCGCGGCGGCCGGATCCGGCGCCTGCCGCCGCCGCTCTCGGCGTGGACGAAGACGCGCGACCTCGCGCCCGTCGCCCGCACGAGCTTCCGCGACTGGTGGCGCACGCGCTCATGAGCTCGCGCGAGGCGATCCTCGGCCGCGTCCGCGCCGCGATCGACGGCGCGGAGCCGGAGACGGTCGAACGCCGCTACCGGCGCGCGGGTGCTCGGTTCGCCGAGGCGCGCGTCGACCTCTTCTGCGAGCGGGTCGGCGAGTACCGGGCCGAAGTGCACCGGGTCGAGCCCGGCGTCGTCGGTGGTGCGGTCGCCGAGGCCTGTGGCAGACGGGGGGCGCGGGCGGTCGTGGTGCCCGCCGGCGTGCCGGTGGAGTGGCGACCCCCGGGGGTCGACGCGGTTGCGGACGAGCGCCTGACCGCGCATCAGCTCGATGCCGTCGCGGGCGTCGTCACGGGCTGCACCGTTGCGATCGCCGAGACCGGGACGATCGTCCTCACGGCCGGGCCCCGCGAGGGGCGCCGCGCGCTGACGCTCGTCCCGGACCTGCACGTCTGCGTCGTCGAGGAGCGTCAGATCGTCGAGCTGGTTCCCGAGGCACTGGAGCTGATCGCCGCGTCGATCCGGGACGGCCGTCGCCCGGTCACGCTCGTTTCCGGCCCGTCGGCGACCTCGGACATCGAGTTGAGCCGCGTCGAGGGCGTGCACGGCCCGCGCGACCTCGTCGTGCTCGTCGTCAGACCGCAGTCGTCGCCGCAGTAGCGGCCCACCGCTCACGCACGAACGCGGCGCCGTCGCGGGCGAGCTGCTCCTCGCTCGAGAACATGCGCCGCCAGATCTTCGTGGCCGCCGCGAGGTCGGGAAGGGCGTCTCCAAACGCCTCGATCACGACCCAGCCGTCGTACCCGATCTCGTGCAACGCGTCGAAGGTGGCATCCCACGCGACCTGGCCGGCGCCCGGAGTGCCGCGGTCGTTCTCGGAGGCGTGGAAGTGGACGAGCACGTCGGCGCACTCGTGGAGCGCAGCGCGCGGATCCTTCTCCTCGATGTGGGCGTGGAAGGTGTCGTACATCAGCCGGCAGTTGGGATGGTCGACGGCGCGGACGAGCGCCGCCGCGTCGGCCGCGCAGTTGACGAGGTACATCTCGAAGCGGTTGAGGTACTCGACGACGAGCGTCACGTCCCGGCCCGCCGCGTACTCGGCAGCCGCACGCAGGTACTCGACGGAGCGGGCGCGCTCCTCGTCGGTCGGCCCGGTCCCGCTGAACACACCGAGCGGCGCCTCGATCGGCCCGCAGAGCGTCTTCGCACCGAGCGCCGCGCAGCCGTCGATCGCGACCTTCGTCGCGGCGAGCGCGCGGGCGCGCACCTGGGGATCGGGGCTGATCGGGCTGTCGGCCTCGGACCGCGCGGTGACGCCGAGTGGCACCAGGCCGAGCGCGTCGAGCCGCTCGCCGAGCCGCGCGAGCTCGCCAACGTCGGCGCCGCCGAAGATCGGCACCTCGATGCCGTCGTAGCCCGCGTCGCGGAGCATCTCGAAGATCGGCGCGTACTCCGGACCGCTCACGTCGGTCGACCAGAGCAGCATGTTCATGCCCAGCTTCATCGCGATCCTCCCGGCGTCGACATTCGCGGCGATCCTACTTCGCTCCCTCGGATAGCCTCGCGCGGGTGAGCTTCCGGCCGCTGCAAGGGATCAAGGTCGTCGACCTCACCTCGTCGCTCGCGGGCCCCACATGCACCGAGATCCTCGGCGGCCTCGGCGCGGAGGTCGTGAAGGTGGAGCACCCCGGCCGCGGCGACGAAGCCCGTGCGTGGGGCCCGGCCTTCTTCGACGGCGGCAGCGTCATGTTCTTCGCCGCGAACCGCTCGAAGCGCTCGCTCGCGCTCGACTTCAAGGACGCTCGGGGGAGGGAGGCGCTCCTGCGGTTGATCGACGGCGCCGACGTCTTCGTGCAGTCGCTGCGGCAGGGCGCCGCCGAGCGGCACGGGCTGGGGAGCGAGGCGCTGCGCGCGCGCAACGAGCGTCTCGTCACGTGCTCGATCGGCGCGTTCGGCGCGCATGGCCCGCTCGCGGGCGAGCCGGGGTACGACCCGCTGATGCAGGCCTTCGCCGGGCTCGTCAGCATCACCGGCGAGCCCGACCGTCCGGGCGTCCGCGTCGGCACCTCGCTGGTCGATATCGGCACCGGCGTCTGGGCCGCGCTCGGCATCGTCGCCGCCCTGTACGAGCGTGCGTCCACCGGCCGCGGCCGCAGCGTCGAGGTGGCGCTCTTCGACACAGCGCTCTCACTCGTCGGCTACCAGCTCGCTGCAGCGCTCCGGTCGGGGGTCGCGCCGGGCCGGTTCGGCACGGCGTTCCCGCTGATCGCCCCGTACGAGGTCTTCGCCACCGCCGACGGCGAGCTGATGATCGCGGCCGCGAACGACGGGCTCTTCCGGCTGCTCTGCGAGCGGATCGGGTCTCCCGAGCTGGCGGACGATCCGCGGTTCGTCACCAATCCCGATCGGCTCGCGCACCGCGAAGAGCTCCTCTCACGGCTCCGCGAGCGGCTCGCGCAGGAGACGTCGGCGTATTGGCTCGAGACCCTGCGCGGCATTCCGGCGGCTCCGGTGCAAGACCTCGTCGAGGTGGGGGCGCACCCGCAGACCCGCGCGGGGGGAATGCTTCAGGACGTGGGCGGCATCGAGGCGGTGGCCGCGCCGCTGCAGATCGACGGCGGCCGGCTCGAGCACCGGCTGGCGCCGCCGCGGCTCGGCGAGCATTCGCGTGAGGTGCTCGTGGAGCTCGGTTACTCCGACGAGGACATCGGGGCGCTCGCACGCGACGGCGTAGTAGGGTCGCCGCCGTGATCGCGCTTCCCCAGAAGATCGTCTGCGTCGGCCTGAACTACCGTGACCACGCGGAGGAGCAAGGCGTGGGTCTGCCGGAGCGGCCGCTGCTCTTCGCGAAGTGGCCGAACACCCTGATCGGCAGCGGCGATCCGATTCGGATCCCGCCGATCTCGAAGCAGGTCGACTACGAAGCGGAGCTCGGCGTCGTGATCGGCCGGCGCGCGAGCGGCGTTTCCGTCGGCGACGCGCTCTCGTTCGTCGAAGGCTACGTCGTCGCGAACGACGTCTCGGGGCGCGACCTCCAGTTCGCCGACGGCCAGTGGGTCCGCGGCAAGTCGCTCGACACGTTCCTGCCGGTCGGCGA
>JALYLO010000033.1 GCA_030774175.1 Actinomycetota bacterium | reverse complement strand
GTCGTTGAACACGTGGTTGCGGCAGGGAACCGTTGCTCCTGCGGTGCCCGGAAGAACCAGACCGACGAGCACGGCGGAGAGGACGAGGACGCGCTTCATCGCACCCATGTTCCGCGCACCGCGTTTTCAACCCCCTGTCGAGCCGTAAGGCTTTCGTAAATCCTCAGCGCGGCAGAAAACACGCGTCGTGGCACGAGCCGGCGACCTGCACGTGTGCGAGCAACGCACCGCGCCGGTCGAGCACGGTCAAGGTACCGCGGGAAAGTGACGCGGTGAGGATGCGACCGAAGCCGTACTGGACGTTGTACGACCCCGTCGGGATCGGGGTCGTGCGCCGCAGGCGGCCGTCGAGCGACAGCACCCGGAGAACCCCCGCGGCTCCGCTCGAAACGTACGCCACGCCGTCGCCGAAGGTGACGTGCTGCGGTGCGAGGTCGGCGGTGTGGGATGTCCTCCCGATCGCAAGCCGCCGATCCTGACCCGCCGTGATCCAGACGCGCTCGTCCGGCGCGATGCCGACGTCGTGCGCTCCGAAACCCGGGGTCAGATTCGACAAATGCAGTAGGCGCGCCGCGTCGACGACCGCGACGTGCTCGGAGGCCGAGCCGAGCCCCACCCACAGCCGCCGCCCGGCGGCGTCGATGGTGATGTGGCGCGCCCAGCCGGGAAGCGCCACGCGTCCGACGACGCGGCCACGCGCGATGTCGACAGCCACCACACCGCTGCGTCCCGAATCGGTGACGAACGCGTGCGTGCCGTCCGGGTGGGCGGCTGCGTAACGAGGCTCGACCAGCCCGTGCACGACATGCTCAACGCCTTGCGGGCCGACGATGGAGACCGCCCCGACGGCGGTGTGGCAGACAACCGCACGGTCGCCGACGAGCTCGATCGACCGCGGGTCGGGCAGCGTCGCGATCGAGCGGACGACACGAAACGATCCAAGGTCGACGACGGCGAGCCGCGACTCGGCGTCGCAGGTGACGAGGGCCGAGGGCGCGTTCGCGGCGGCGGACACAACCGCGCGGGCGGCGAAGGGCGCAGCCGCGGCCAGTGCGACGAATTCGCGACGGTTCACGCGAGGGGTACGGCGCGGCGACACGCCGAGGTCCCGACGGTGAGGTGGCTCCGTCCCGGTCCTGTCGCTACGTTTGCGCAGGTGAGCCACCCGGACCTGCAGACGGAGCAGGCGTACGTCGACCGCGCGTACGACCACCTCGAGCGGATGCGCCAGGCCGTCGCGCGCGCCGGCGACACGGTCGACGGCGAGGTCGCGCAGGCCGCGATGGATGCCTGGGCGACCCGGCGGCTGCGCACGTATGAGGACGCGGAGCGCGGCCTCTGCTTCGGGCGGCTCGACTTCGAACAGGTGGTGAAGCCTCTCTACATCGGGCGCCGATGGGTCCACGACGAGGAGCAGCAGCAGGTCGTCGTCAACTGGCAGGCACCCGCGGCGCGGCCCTTCTACACCGCGACGCCGCACGACCCGCACGGCGTGACGCTGCGCCGTCGCTTCCGCACCGACGGGCGCCGCCTGCTCGACATCGCCGACGAGGCCCTCGACGGCTCGATGCTCGACGGTGCCGCCGTCGGCGACTTCCTGCTCGAGGAGCTGGAGCGCACGCGCGGCCGGCACATGCGCGACATCGTCGCGACGATCCAGACCGACCAGTACCGGCTGATCACCCACGACCCGAACGTGCCGCTCGTCATCCAGGGCGGTCCGGGCACCGGGAAGACCGCCGTCGGGCTGCATCGGGCGTCATGGCTCCTCTACACCCTGCAGGAGAACCTTCAGCGCCGCGGCGTCCTCGTGATCGGGCCGAACCGCACCTTCATGGAGTACGTCTCCCACGTGCTCCCCGCGCTCGGCGAGGATGCAGTCGAGCAGCGCGCCGTCGGCGAGCTCGTCGACGGCATCGAGCCCGAGCTCCGCGATCCGCCCGCGGTTGCCGAGCTGAAAGCCGACCTCCGGCTCGCCGCGGTGGTGCAGCGCTCGGCCGAGCTGCGCCTCGCCAACGAGCCGACGGAGCTCCTGCTGCGGCTCGAGGGATCGTTCATCTCGGTACGCGTGCGCGAGGTGCGCGCTCTGCTGGCCGCCGCGCGAGAGGAGCTCGGTACGACGGCCGCGGCACGCGAGCGGTTCCGCATGAGCCTGCTGCGGCGCTTCTACGAGGAGTACGGGCGCACGCTCGGGGGAGCGGCGTTCCGCAACTTCGACGAGGTCGAGCAAGCGCTGAAGATCAAGGGTTACCTCGACCACGTGTTGAAGGCAGCCTGGCCCCTGGTCTCACCCGACCGCCTCGTGCGCTCGCTGCTCACGTCGAGGGCTGCCCTGGCCGAGGCCGCCGACGGAATCCTCTCGCCGGCCGAGCAGACGCTGCTCTTCCGGAGGGGCGTCGCCTGGTCGGACGGCGACATTCCGCTTCTCGACGAGGCGCGAGTAGTGCTGGCCGCGGCACCACGCGCCTACGGGCACGTGATCGTCGACGAGGCACAGGACCTGAGTCCGATGCAGCTGCGGATGGTCTCGCGGCGTGCGCGTGAGGGCTCGCTGACGATCCTCGGCGACGTCGCACAGGCGACGGGGGCGATCCCCTACTCGAGCTGGGACGAGGTCCTCCCCCATCTGCAGGGCGGCCGCGCCGCGGTCGTCGAGGAGCTGCTGCACGCCTACCGCGTGCCACGTGAGATCATGGAGGTGGCGCTGCCGCTGCTCGACACGATTGCTCCCGACGTCGCTCCGCCGATCTCCTATCGCACCGGCGCCGACCCACCCGTCTTCCGCCAGGTCGCCGAGGAGCACCTGCTCGCCGAGGCCTTCCACGAAGCCGAGGGCCTTGCCGACGCCGATGGGCTGCTCGCGGTGATCGTGCCCGAGGAGCTCGCG
>JALYLO010000032.1 GCA_030774175.1 Actinomycetota bacterium | reverse complement strand
CAAGACGCGCTCCGTTCAGACGAGCCTCTTTCGCCTGCCCCGTGCGCAGCGTCAGCGAGATCTCGACCGGCCCGGCGCCACGGCGTCCGCTCACGACGACTCTGCCGGCGGTCTCCCCGAACCGGATCGCCTGCACGTCCTGGCGCGTGCGAGGCGAGAACCCCTGCGTCGCCAGGTGCAGCGCCTCCAGCAGGTTCGTCTTGCCGACACCGTTGCGTCCCACGACGAGCACAAGCCCGGGCTCGAGCGACAGGTCGAGTGACGCGTAGGAGCGGTAGTTGCGGAGCGTGACCTGCCGGACGACCAGCGGCTAGCCCGCGAGCCGGATCGGCATGATCAGGTACACGTAGTCGTCGGAGTCGCCCTCGAGGACGGCAGGCCGCAGTGGGCTGATCAGCTTGAACTTGATCGAGTCCGAGTCGACCGACTCCAGGCCGTCGCGGAGAAACTCCGCGTTGAAACCGATCTCCATCACATCCCCGGTGTAGGGAGCCGGCAGCGACTCGCGTGCTTCGCCCACGTCCTGGGTGACCGCGGAGACCGTCAGCTCGCCCTCTGCGAAGCGGAGCCGCAGCGGCGAGTTGCGCTGCGCCATCAGCGACACACGGCGGACGACTTCCAACAACTCGTCACGCGGCAGCACGAGCTCGTGGTCGAACTGCTCCGGAAGCAACTGGCGGTAGTTCGGGAACTGCCCGTCGATGCGGCGCGTCGTCAGCCACGTTCCGTCGGCGCCGAACACGACGTGGTTCTCCTGCAGGCCGAGCTGGAGGTCGTCGGTGCCGGCGGCGATGCGCGCGAGCTCCTGCAGCGCGCGGGCCGGGATGATCGCCTCGAGGTCGGGCAGCGTTCCTTCGACGGCTGTCTCCTTCACGGCGAGGCGGTACGAATCGGTTGCGGCCATGACGATCTTGCCAGGCTCGAAGCGCACGAGGATCCCGGTGAGAACCGGGCGGCTCTCGTCACGCGAGGCGCTGCGCCCGACCCGCGCAACCGTCTCGATCAGCGCATCCCGGTCGACCGTGTGCAGTCCCGAGCTCTCGACGTCGGGCAGCCGCGGGAAGTCCTCGGCCGAGTACGTGTGCAGGCGGTAGTTCGCGCCGCCCGACGTGACGACGACAACGGCTTCCTCGGGCTTGTGCTCAATCGTGACCTCGCTGTCCGGAAGCGTGCGCGAGATTTCGAGCAGGAGGCGTCCCGGTACGACGACCCTCCCTTCGCCGTCGACCGCGCATTCGAGTTCGGTGCGAAGCGAGACCTCCATGTCGGTCGCCGCGAGATGCAGGTGGCCGGCCTCGGCGCGCAGCTGGATGCCTCCGAGCACGAGCACCGCCGTGCGCGTCGAGACGCCACGGGCGACGATCGCGAGGCGACCTGCAAGCTCGTCCTTCGCGACGGTAATCCTCAGGCCGGTGCCCACTACGGTTTCTGAGTCAATCATTTAAAAGAACCTCGTTGTAGTGATAAGCCCTGTGGAAGGCGGGATAAGCGCCGTAGGCCGTGGTCACCAACCAGTTTCCTTGTGGGGGCGGACAGGGGACAACTCGACGTCGTGCACAAGGTCACGCGGCTACCTGACCTGCCGCACGCGAGCTGTGAGTTCCTGCACGAGGTTGTACACAGACCTGTCCTCACGAATCAGGCGCGCGATCTTCGACGTCGCGTGGATCACCGTCGTGTGGTCACGCCCCCCGAACTCCTTGCCGATCTTCGGCAGCGACGAGTCCGTGAGCTCCCGTGAGAGATACATCGCGACCTGGCGTGGGTAGACGATGTTCTGCGACCGCCGGTCACCGGTCAGCTCCGCCAGGGTGACGTCGAAGCGCTCGCAGACGAGTTCCTGGATCCGGTCGATCGAGATCTGTGTCCCTTCGCCCTGGGGGAAGGAGTCCTTGAGCACGTCCTGGGCGAGCTCGACGGAGAGCGGCCGGCCGGTGAGCGAAGAGAACGCGACGACCCTCGTGAGCGCGCCCTCGAGCTCGCGAATGTTCGTCGAGACGCGCGACGCGATGAAGGTGAGGATCTCCGAGTCCCGGACCTCGATCTGGTCGCTCTTGACCTTCTTGCGGAGAATCGCGATACGTGTCTCGAGGTCGGGCGGCTGGATGTCGGTGATCAGCCCCCATTCAAAGCGAGAGCGCAGCCGCTCCTCGAGGGTCGAAATCTCCCGCGGCGGCCGGTCGCTCGACATGATGATCTGCCGCCCCGCCTCGTAGAGCGAGTTGAACGTGTGGAAGAACTCCTCTTGGATCCGCTCTTTGTGCTCGAAGAACTGGACGTCGTCGATCAGCAGGACGTCGTAGGTGCGATACCGCTGCTTGAAGCCTTCGATCCGCTTGTCGCGCAAGCTGTTGATGAAGTCGTTCATGAATGTCTCCGACGTGACGTAGCGGCAGGTCAGCCCGCCGCCGTGGTCGGTGACGAAGTTCGCGACCGCGTGCAACAGGTGCGTCTTCCCGAGGCCCGTGTGGCCGTAGATGAAGAGCGGGTTGTACGCCTGCGCCGGCGCCTCGGCGACGGCGAGAGCCGCCGCGTGCGCGAAGCGGTTCGACGAGCCGATCACGAACGAGTCGAAGGTGTACTTCGGATTGATCCCGGCTGTCGCCACGCGCGGAACGACCTCGATCGGCAGCGGGCGGACCGCCGAAGGGACGGCCTCCTCGGCGACCGGCGTCGCAACCCCGACGGGCGGTGCGAGCTCGGCCACCCGAAGCTGCACGTGGAGCGAGTCGCCGCCGGAGTCGCGCACGGCCGCCCGGATCAGGTCGAGGAAGTGCCCTGCGATCCACTGGCGCGTGAAGTCGTTCGGAACACGGACCACGAAGGTATCCCCGTCCAGGTCGGCCCCGATCACCTCGCCGAACCAGGTCTGAAAGGTCGTGTCGTTGAGTGCTTCGCGAAGTCGAGCCGAGACGTCGTTCCAGAGGCTTTCCGCCGTCAGCTCGATTTGACGCTCCACCTCTCCGAACACTCCTTTTCGACGACCCGGGTTGGCGAGCATAGCAGCGTCCGGAGGTGGGCTCAATGAGGATTTCTCGCCCTGTCCCAGCACGATAACACGTCGATTTGCAGGGATTTTGCAAGCCTCCACACAACTCTCCACAGCTGTGGATAGTCGCGGTTTATGCGGTCTGATCGTGCCCCTTTCCACGGCTTTTCCGGCGGCCGGAGGCTGTGGACAACCGCAGGCTGCTCCGACAGGCGAATCGGTCCGGCTATACTCGCCCGCGGTCGGGGCTCGATCACGAAACGGTGCCGGGCCACATCCCTCTGGCGACCCCATGAAACGGACCTATCAGCCGAACGTACGTCGGCGGAAGCGCAAGCACGGCTTCCGCAACCGGATGTCCACGCGTGCGGGGCGCCTCATCCTCAAGCGCCGTCGCGCCAAGGGGCGCAAGCGCCTGTCGGCGTGAGCTGTTGCAGCGCCGGAACCGCCTCTCCCGCTCCCGCGACTTCGATGCCGTCTACCGCCACGGTCGGTCGGTCTCGACCCGGTTCCTGACTCTCTACTGGTTCGAGCGCGACGAGTCTCTCAGCGATCCTCGTCTCGGTTTCGCCGTCCCGAAGGCTGTCGGGAATGCGGTGATCCGCAACCGGATCAAGCGGCAACTGCGCGAGATCGTCCGCGGCCGCCTCGATCGCGTGCCGCAACTGAACGACTACGTCCTCGTTGTGCGGCCGGGCCTGCCGGAGGCCGCCGAGGCGAAGGGACACGAGTGGCTCGAGGCGCGCGTCGACGAGGTGCTCGGAAAGGCCGCCGCGTGAACTCGGTCCTCCTCAGGAACGCCGCGATCCTCCCGATCAGGCTCTACCAGTTGCTCGTCTCGCCGCTCCTGCCGGCGAATACCTGCAAGTACCACCCGAGCTGCTCCGAATATGCCGCGCTCGCGATCCGGCGGTACGGTGTGGTGCGCGGGCTCGCCCGCGCCGTGTGGCGCCTGCTGCGCTGCAACCCGTGGTCGCACGGAGGAGTCGACTACCCGTGATCGCCGGTATCGGCTCCGCGCTCCAGCCGCTCGAGAACCTGATGAAGTCGATCCTCGACTTCTTCCACGGCACGATCGGGCTGCCGTGGGCGTGGTCGATCGTCGCCCTGACGGTGCTCGTTCGGATCGTGCTCGTGCCCCTGACGGTCCGGCAGATCCACTCGATGCAGTCGCTCCAGCGCCACGCGCCGGAGATGAAGGCGCTCCAGCAACGCTACAAGGGCGACCGAGCGAAGCTCAACGAGGAGCTGATGAAGTTCTACCGGGAGAACCACATCAACCCGGCTGCGTCGTGCCTCCCGCTCGTCGCACAGTTCCCGGTCTTCATTGCGCTCTACCTGACGCTCAAGCACTTTTCGCACCACATCACCGGCTCCTGGCTGCACGTCGTCCCGGACATCTCCGCGAAGACGACGTCGCACTGGTCGGGCTACATCCTGCTCGCGATCTATGCCGGGTCCCAGATCGCATCGACGTATTTCATGGGGACGACGATGGACAAGACGCAGCGGAACATCATGATGGTGCTTCCGCTCGCGTTCATCACCGTGGTCTCGCGCTTCCCGGTCGGCCTCGTCCTTTACTGGATGACCACCAACCTCTGGACGGTCGGCCAGGGTCTTGTCACTCGGCGGCTCGTGCCGAAGGCGAAGCCGGGTGCCGTGGCCGCCGCGCCCACCGGCCCGAAGCGCTCGTCCCGCACGCCGCGACAGGACGACGGCGCCGGCGGCAACGGGACCGCCGGCGACAATGCAGTGCTCGAGCAGCCGAAGCCGAAGCCGCCGGTGCAGCCACGGCGCGTGAAGCGCAAGAAGGGCGGCGCGCGCCGGTGAGTGACGTGGTCTCCGTCGAAGCGACCGGGGAGACCGTCGGCGAGGCGAAGTGGAAGGCGCTGCGGGATCTCGAGCGCGCTGCGCCTGGGCTCGAGAAGGCGAGCGTCAGCTTCCAGGTCGTCTCGGAAGGCGAGCGCGGCCTGCTCGGTGTCGGCTCCGTTCCGGCCCGGGTGATCGCGTCGGCCAAGACGGCGTCGGCGCTCGCTCCGGTGCGGCCTGCTCGCGACGAGACGGCGGTGGAGGAGCGGGTGCGCGGGCTCGTCGAGCGGGTTGTCGGCGCGATGGGAATCGGGGCGCATGTCGAGGTGCGTGAGGGCGACGATGAGGTGCTGGTCACGTGCACGGGTGGCGACCTCGGCCTCTTGATCGGCAAGCACGGACAGACGATCGACGCCCTCCAGCACGTTGCGAACGCGGCGCTGCACCGGGGCAGCGCCAGCGCGAAGCCGGTGACGGTGGACGCGGCCGGTTACCGCGAGCGCCGGCGGACGACGCTCGAGGCGATCGCCGACCGCGGCGCGGAACGGGCGATCCGCGGCGAGCGCGTGCTGCTCGAGCCGATGACGGCCGTCGAGCGGAAGGTCGTGCACGAGCGGCTGAAGGAGCATCGCGGCGTGCAGACCGTGAGCGAGGGGACGGAGCCGAATCGCTGCGTCGTCGTCCTTCCCGCTTGAGACACGCATCGAGGCATGGCTGCGTGCGCTCGTTGCCGCGCCGGGCCTGACCGCGATCCGCGAGGTTGACGACGCTCGGCGGATGCTGGCCGACGACTCGCTGCGGGTGGTCGAACTGGTTTCGCGCTTCGCGGGCGCGATCGTCGATGTCGGCTCGGGTGGCGGTGCGCCCGGCATCCCGCTCGCCCATGCGTTGCCCGAACGCGAGGTTGTGCTCGTCGAGGCGGAGCGGCGCAAGTGCGAGTTCCTCGAGCAGTGGGCCCCGCCGAACGCCCGGGTCGTCTGGGGCCGCGCCGAGGAGCAGGAAACCGACTGGGCGGGCGTCGCGGTGGCGAAGGCGCTCGCGCAGCCGCCCACCGCAGCCGAGTGGTGCCTCCCGCTCGTCCGTGAGGGCGGCGCGGTGATCCTCTGGGTCG
>JALYLO010000031.1 GCA_030774175.1 Actinomycetota bacterium | reverse complement strand
CGACGGCCGGTGTCTTCGCCGTGTAGACGGAGAGCAGCTGCGGCAGCTCCATCTCGGGCGGATTGTTCAGATCGAGTCCCGAGGTGTCGAGGACGCGCTGCTTGAACCAGAGATCGAACTCGTCCTGCGACTGCACGAACTGCGCGAACGCCTGCTCGAAATTGTCGCTCTCGATGTAGATGACCGCGGCGCTCCCACCGTCGACGGCAGCGAGCCACGCAACCTCCTTCGTGATCCCGAGCCGCTGCTCCGAGCGGTCGTACGCCTCCTTGCGCTCCTCCACCTCTCGGTAGAAGGCGCGAACGTCCTCCTCCTTCCCGGAAATCACAGGCACGACGAGGCACGTGTAGTCCACAATCTGCTCCTTTCGTTCGAGCGCTCCGACGTGACGACGCTACTACGCGCGCGGCTGGATCGCCGCGGCGTCGGTGCCGAGCGCGCCGCGAGCGCCTCGACCAGCCGAAGAAGGCCTGGCTCTGTGTCTCGCGCTCCACCTCGAATGTGAAAAACGTCGCTTCACGGCACTGCTGGACTCAAACGTTAGTTCGCGGCCGCTACGGCGTGGCGAGCTGTCGTGTCGCGGATGAGCCGGACAGCGACAGGGGCCAGCGGCGACGAAGCGCAAGGCGTGCTTAGCGCGTCGAACGCCGCTCGCCACGTTGTCTATGCGGACGACCATAAACGATCGCGTTCGCGGCCAAGTCGTCCAGCTCGAGCGCTCCTGAGCTGCGGCGGGACCGCCGCTCCGGGGCCACGACCGCCGCAGCGGCAGCGACCGGCGCGGCTAGACGAAGCTTTGGGCGCGGACGCAGATGAGGCGCCGCCGCGCCTCGGCGTTCTGCGGCGGGAGGTGCATCATCACGAACCACTCGAGACCGTCGATCTCGACGGCGCTGCCGTCGTCTGCCCCGTCGAGCTCGGCGAGGCGCACCTCGTCCTCGCAGTGGGGCATTCGGAGCACGATCTCGGACAGCGACATGGGCTGCGCCTTTCGTCGGGGCACCTAGCGTAGCCGCCATTCAAGAGAATCGGGCCGGCGGAATTCTGAAAACGAGTACCACTCCGTACGCATCCCTCCGGGCCGACAGAGTTGCGTGAGGACGCGCTCACCGGCGATCGCGAATCGCAACGGTCGTTGTCGAATCGCGCGCCTGAGCAAACCGACGAGACAGCCGAAGCTTGGCCGAGTCGCCGAGTGGGCCGCGCACCGGCCGGGGTCTGTCGCACTTCCAACAGACAGCGACGTCTAGGTTGGCGACGACTCCGCTGGGTTACCGGCTGATGCTCGAGGCGTGGGGCCACCGCCCCGCCGCGGAGGGCCTCGCGGAGTGCAACGAGCTGCTGGAGGCAAACCGCGGGACCGCAGTGGAGGCCTGGATCCTCTCCGCAAGCGCGCGCTATCTCTCCCTGCCGCCGCCCTCCCCGATGTTCCAGCTTGCGATAGCGGCGTCCTCGTCCCACTGCCCACTCAGGCGGGCTAGCTGCGCGCAAAGATGCGGGATCGACCACGCGGGCCGGATCGCCTGCGAGAGAAGGACCCCGTTGCTCGGTAGATGCTTCTTGGCGGCTCCCCGGTCTCCGGGGTCCGAGCCCCCGATCGCGCCGAGGTCGAAGGAACTTTCCTGCGCGACGATCCCGTAAGCGTCTCCCTTACTGACACGGGATCTGGGCGCCGCCTACCCCATTTGGCGCCGGGCAAGCGGCCGAGTCAGCCGGCCCGCTTGCCGGCGAAGCGGCGCTCCAGGCCCGACCGTCGCCGTCGGCCTGCTCAGCATGCTCGTCCTGCCGCTGCCGTTCATCCGCTCGATCGGGATCGGCGGGATGCTCATTCCAGCGGTCTCGGTGCTCGCGTCGATCACGCTGCTGCCGGCGATGCTCGGGCTGCTCGGACCGCGCATCAACAGCGTTCGCGTGCTGCCGCGCCGGCTTGTGGAGGGATCGGACGTCGAGGCGGGCTTCTGGAACGCGTGGGCGCGCTTCGTCGTGCGGCGGCCGATTGTGACTGCCGCGACCGGGCTCTCGATCGTCGCCGTCCTGCTCTTCTTCGGCGTCCAGCTCAACCCGAGCGAGGCGCAGGCGAAGGACCTCCCGGGGGGAGGCGACGCGATCAACGGCCGCGGCGCGCTCACCGCCGCAGGCATCTCGGCCGGTGTCTACAAGCCGTTCGAGATCCTCGTCGAGGGCTTTCCTACGACAGGCGCAGTCGAGCGCATCGCGGAAAAGGTTGGCTCGACGCCAGGCGTCATCGGCGCGACCGGACCGCCGCAGTGGCACACGCAGAACGCCGCACTCGTCGAGGCGATTCCCGCGAACGACGGCGCGGCGAAGGCCGTACGTCCCGTCATCTCGAACCTGCAAAACGATGTGCTTCCGGCGCTCTCGGCGGAGACCGGGCTTCGCGTGACGCTCGGCGGCA
>JALYLO010000030.1 GCA_030774175.1 Actinomycetota bacterium | reverse complement strand
GCGTAGCGGAGCGAGCGCCTATCCATTGCCGCCGCCGATCGTGATCTGGCGGGCGCTGTAGCTGCCGTCGCTGTTCTTGGTGCCGGTGACGGTGACGGAGTCACCGGGGTGCACGGACTTGATCGTCCCCGACACGGTCTTCTTCACGCTCGAGCCGGCGGTTGTGTGCACCAGAACGGTGTTGCCGCCCGCATCGGTGACGTACAGCGTCGATCCCTTGATCAGCGTCACGGTTCCACTCGTCCCGGTTCCCGCTCCGCCGAGGCCGGGGAACCCACCAGCGCCGGCTCCCGGCGCGCTGCCCCTCTGTCCCGCGAAGCCCGCGAAGCCGGCCGGCGGTCCCCCGGCGCGTGCGGCGGTCGTCGAGGTCGATGCGCCCCAATGCTTCTGTACTTCGATGCCGCCGATCAATCCAGCGGCAACGGCCGCCGCAAGGACGAGCGCCGCGGTGATCGCCGGCAGCTTCCGCCGCCGGCGGGCGAGCAGCTCGGCTGCGAGC
Organism: Actinomycetota bacterium; assembly: GCA_030774175.1. The sequence continues at coordinate 2,770 of JALYLO010000030.1, read as the reverse complement.
CCCTCGCTCGTGGCGGCGGGTGGTTCCGGATGCACTGCTGTCGTTGTCATGTTCTCTCCTACTCGTAACGGAGGGCTTCGATGGGCCGCAGAGACGCGGCGCGGTTTGCGGGGTAGATGCCGAAGAAGAGGCCGACGGCGACGCCGACGCAGAGCGCCAGCACCACGGAGTACGACTGGATTACCGGCTGGACGCCGACGACCTTGAATTGTCCGCCGACCAACCCTGCGACGACGCCGGTGATCCCGCCGAGCACGGCGAGCAGGCCGGCCTCGGTCATGAACTGGCCGAGCACGTCGGCCTTGCGCGCGCCGATCGCCTTGCGAATCCCGATCTCGCGCGTCCGCTCGGTGACGGTGACCAGCATGATGTTCATGACGCCGATCCCGCCGACGAGCAACGAGATCGCGGCGACCGCTGCGAGCAGAACGGTGAACGTGTGGGTGCTCGAGCTCGTCGTCTGCAGCAGCGAGGCCTGATTGAGCACGCTGAACGCGGCCGAGCCGTCCGTGTTCGAATGGTTCGGCAAGAGGATCGCCGTCGCCTCCGACTCCGCGGCCGACACGCTGCTCGACGACGTCGCCTCGACGAGGATCTGGTTCAGCTGGCCGCTGTGGCCGACGAGCGTGTCCTGCGCGGTCGTCAGCGGCAGCAGCACGACGCTGTCCTGGTCCTGGAAGCCGTTGGAGCCCTTCGACTCGAGCAGACCCTCGATCGTGTAGCTGGTGCCGTTGAGCTGGATCGTCTGCCCGAGCGGATCCTGGCTGCCGAAGAGGTCCGTTGCGACGGTCGTCCCGATCACGACGACGCGCGCGTGTTGCTGCACGTCGGCGGAGGTGAGGAAGCTCCCTTCGGTGACCGCGGCCTTCCGTGCCTCGGCATATGAAGGAGTTGTCCCGTAGACGGTGCCGGGCGTCATCGTCGCCACCCCGTGCGTCGCCGTGACAGAGCTCGCGCTGACCACCGGAGTCGCCGACTTGATGTCCGGCGCGACCGTCTTGTCCTGAAGCGCCTTGACGTCCTTCGTCGTCAGGAAGGTGAACGTGCTCGAGCTCGACGAGCGCTGGCCGAACCCGAAGCCACCGGACTGGATCGTCAGGAGGTTCGTGCCGAGACCTTCGATCTGCGTCTGAACCGCGACGGCGGACCCACGCCCGACCGCAACCAGGATGATCACGGACGCGACTCCGATCGAGATTCCGAGCAGGGTCAGCGTCGAGCGCAGGCGATTTGCGAGCACGCCGTGCACGGCCATCCTTGCCGCCTCGAACAGGCTCATGCCGGCCGACCCGTGCGCGTGACCTGAAGGTGGTCCGGAGACGCGGACTGCGGACGGGGTGGCGGCCCGGCGACCGGCGCGTGGCGCATGTCGGCCACGATCTTGCCGTCGGCGACTTGGATCACCCGCTTTGCGTGCGCCGCAACGTCGGGCTCGTGCGTGATCATCACGATCGTCCGGCCTTCCGAGTTCAGCCGGTGAAAGATCTCGAGGATGTCGAACGTCGACGCGGTGTCCAGGTTTCCCGTCGGCTCGTCGGCGAGGATGATCGCCGGCTCGGTGACGATCGCCCGGGCGACGGCGGCTCGCTGCTGCTGACCGCCCGACAGCTTCGCCGGGATGTGGTCACTGCGGTCGGCGAGACCGACCGCGTCGATCGCAGCGAGCGCGCGGCGGCGCCGCTCGGCCTTGTGGACACGGGCATAGATGAGGGGCAGCTCGACGTTGCGGAGCACGGTCGTGCGTGGAATCAAGTTGAAGCTCTGGAAAACCAGCCCGATCTGGCGGTTCCGGATGTAGGAGAGCTCGAAGTCGTCGAGCGCCCCCACGTCGATGCCGTCGAGCAGGTACGAGCCGTGCGTGGGCTGGTCGAGGCACCCCACGATGTTCATGAGCGTCGACTTGCCGCTGCCCGAGCTACCGATGATCGCGAGGTAATCGCCGCGCTCGAGCATGAAGTCGACGTCGCGAAGCGCATGTACCGCGATGTCGCCCGCCCCGTAGATCTTCGAGACCCCGGACAGGATCATGATCGGGCGCTGCACCGGCACGCGGGGGTGCGGGGCGAGCGGCCTTTGCGACTGCGCGACCATCTCAGCCGCCGCGCGGGCCGCCGCCGCCGAAGCCACCGGCGCCGCCGGGGAAGCCGCCGGCGCCACCCGCGCGTGTCACGCCCGTCGTGCCTGTCGGGGCGGTCACGGGCGTCCCGCTCGACGTCACGACCCTGTCGCCTGCGACGAGGCCGCTCTCGATCTCCGTCGTGGAATCGCCCTTGAGACCGGCGATGACGTTGACCGTGGTCTGCACGCCGTTTCGGAGCACCTTGACCGCCGCGTTCGACCCGCTGCCGGTCACCGCCGCGTTCGGGACGTTGAGGACGTTGTCGTGCTCACCCGTCGTCACGATCGCGTTGGCCGACATTCCGGGCTTGAGGCCCGCGACGGTCCGGTCGAGCGCAAGCGTCACCGTGTACTCCACGACACCCGAGGAAGTCGTGCCGACGGTGTCGATCGCAACGGCGTGTGCTGCGAGCTGCTGGCTGGGAAGCGCGGAGACCGTGATCGTCCCTGCCTGGCCGAGACGGATTTTGGCCGCGTCGCTCTCGCTGAACGACGCCGTGACGTCCAGTCCGTGCAAGTCGACGAGCGTGACGAAGCCCGAGGACCCGGTCGCCACGCCGCTCGAGGTCGACGCGCTGCCCGACGTCGTCGAACTCGACGTGCTCGACGACGAGTTGGCGCTCGTTCCCGAGCCGCTGACACTCTGACCAAC
>JALYLO010000029.1 GCA_030774175.1 Actinomycetota bacterium | reverse complement strand
CGGCTACCGCGAAGATCCGACTCAGCACGTGGCTGGGCGCCGCACGCTGCAGGAGTGTCTGCGCCGCCACGCCGAAGACGATCCGCCCTGCCCCCGCAACGGCGAAGAGGACGAACGCCGCGATCGCGATCGGCCACACCCCGAGCAACGCAAGCGCCAGGCCACAAGCGAGAGCCGCTGAGACGAAGTGCGGCGCCAGCTTGCGACGGCCGATCAGGGTCAGCGATGCCGCCGCGCCCGCGATCCCTCCGGCGCCGAAGCTCGCAACAAGGTAGCCGGGGCCGCCTCGCCCGAGGCCGAGCCTTCCGAGCGCGAGCACGAGAGCGATGACGTCGACCGCGCCGACAAGCACGTAGAGCGCGCCGATCAGGACGATCACGAGCCTGACAGCACGATGTTCGCGGATCGCCCGCAGACCCGTCGCGACGTCGCCCAACGTCTGGCCCACTGGGTTCTCCGAATCAGCCACGAGCGGCGCGCTGCGCGGAATACCGCCCGCCAGCACGGCCGCGCCCATCGTCGCGAGCGCCGCGGCGAAGAACACCGTGCTCGGTCCGGCGACCGCGACGAGCACTCCCGCGAGCGCCGGCGCGACAAGACCGCCACCGGCCGTGATCCATCCGGACAAGACGTTGACCGCTCCGAGCTCGACAGGAGACCGAGACAGGGCGGGCGTCACGAGCGCTTGGGTCGGGCGCGTCGCCGTCACGGCGATCGCGGCTGTCGAGGCGACGGCATACGTCAGCCACGACGGCGCCCCGCCGACGAGGGCCACGGCGGTCGCCCCCATCGCAACCGACTGCCCAAGGTAGCCCGCCACGAGCATTCGAACTCCGCCCACTCGATCAGCTGCTGCTCCCGCGAGCGGAGCGAAGATCGCTGCTGAGAACAGCTGGATGGATGCCGCGATGCCGGCCTCGACGGAGCCTCCCTGCAGGTAGGCATAGACGAGGATCGCGACCCAGGAGCCGAGCTCGGCGGCCACAAAGAGCGCAAACGCGGCCTCCGCTCGCCGGAGGTCACGGTTCCGGATGATCGCCGCGAGCGCTTGGCGAGCCGTGCTCAGGAACGCCCACCCGTGACTGCGCCTGCGCCGGCTGCCTGCTCGGCGCGGCGGAGCCACGGTCGTGCATCGAGTCGCTCGAAGACGGCGTCGGCTTCGGCGAGCAGCGGTCCTGCGTCCTCGGCGCGATGCTCCGCAATGAGCCACTCGGCGTACTCGAGCTGTACGACTGCCAGGAAGAAGGGCGTCGCGAGCTCTCGCAGCAGCCCAACGGCAGACATGAACCGGCGCTCCGCTTCGTCGACCTCGTTCCTGCGTAGCGCAAGCTGAGCTCTGAACCGCGAGAGCTGGGCGTCGAGAAAGTGCGAGCGATGGCCGGGAGCGAGAGCCTCGACGGTGGTGAGCAGCTCGTCGGCCCTCTCGACTGCGCCGGTCTGCAACGCCGCCTGGACGGCGACGACGAACGCTTCCTTGACGGCCTCGTGGTTGAGGCCCTGCGAATCGCGGAAGGCCCAGGCCGCCTCGGCCGACCGCAAGGCCGCCGAGGCCTCACCCGAGGCCAGCAGGAGCGCTGCCTTTGCGGAAGCGTGGTACGCGCGCTCCTGGACGTCCGCCGAGTCCTCGAGCTCACCGGCGAGCTCGATCATGCGCGCCGCCTCCTCGAGACGCCCGCGGTGGATGCAGATCCGGACCGCGGAGTTGAGGATGCAAGCGAACGCCAGCCTGGCCTGGCTCCAGTCGCTCTCGGGGAGCGCCGATCGACTCTCGAGCACATCGTCCCAGTGGCCGAGAGCAAAACCCGGATAGCCGAAGGCGAGCAGCGACCATTCCCAGTAGCGGTTGCCGACCTTGCGCGCGAGGGCCAGCCCGTTGCGAGCGCGTTCAACCGCCTCCTCGTAGCGGTCGAGCATGCTCAGCTGGTCGGCGAGGTTGTAGTAGGCGCGCAGGGCGGCAGAGGGCTTGTCGTGCTCGAGTGCGACCTCGAGCGCGTGCCTCAAGAGCAGCAATCCTTCTTGCGTCCGTCCAGTCGCTGCAATGATCAACGCGCGCGTGTTCAGCGCCTGCGACAGCACCTCAGGCAGACCGAGTGTCTCGGCGAACCCGAGCGCCTCTTCGATTCGCTGCAGTCCGAGCGCGTTCTCGCCGGCGAAGAAGAGGAACCTGCCGACCTGGGCAGACAGCATCGCGACGCCTTCGTCTGGTGCCTCCTGCGAGAGGACGTCAAGCGATCTCTGCATGCTCTCGAGACCCTGCTCGAGGCGGCCGCGGTCCCAGAGCACCTCGGCCAGCCGGGCCGAGACGCGCGCGGGCGCGTGGGTCTCACCCGCAGACTCGAAGAGGTCGATCGAGCGTTCCCAATGACGCGCCGCCTCGTCGGCGCGGGTTCCCGCATACGCCGAGATGCCCGCCCGTTCGTGGAGCTGTGCCTCGACGAGTGGCTCTTCGGTCAGCTCGATCGCCCGCTCGAAGGCACGCTGAGCCTCGGCGTTCGCCGCGAGGGACGCAGCACGCTCCGCGGCACGCACGAGCATCTCGCCCGCGCGGGCTCGGATCTGCCCCGCATCCCCGTCCTGCGGCGCAGCGTCATAGGCGTCGAGATAGTGGGCCGCGACGATCTCGGCGACCTCGTCCTCCTCCGAACTCCAGGTAGCGGCCAGGAACTCCGCGGCGGCGAGGTGTTTGCTCTTCCGGTCGCGCTTCGAGATCGTCTCGTACGCGACCTGCCTGACGATGTCCTGCAGAAACGCGTACTGGCCCCGCTCCGGAGAGCGTGGATCGGCCTGGATCGACAGCA
>JALYLO010000028.1 GCA_030774175.1 Actinomycetota bacterium | reverse complement strand
TGATGAGCGACGACTTGCCCACGCCGGGCGGCCCCGTGACGCCGACGGTGTACCCGCCGCCGGTGTCGGGATAGATGTCGCGTACCAGGTCGTAGGCAAGCGGCTCGCCGTTCTCGACGAGCGTGATCGCGCGCGCGAGTGCGAGCTTGTCGCCCGCTCGAACGCCCGCGGCGAGCGTCTCGCGCGTCCACTCTCGGCGCCCGGCCATGCGCGCAATGCTAGTGACGCAACTACAGGGGAGCTGCCTCGACGTCGACGATGCCGTAAGCGTTGACCGGTTTGGTGAACCCCTTGAGCGTGAACGTTCCGGCCGGCTCGGCCTCGACGACGTGCTCGACCTCCGCGAAGATGCGCTCGCTCGCCAGGATCTGCCCGGGCACGGCCTCGTCGCAGAGCCGCGAGGCGAGATTCATGACGCTCCCCACGGCACCGTAGTCGAAACGCCCGTCGAAGCCGATCTTGCCGAGCGTCGCGTAGCCCAGGCCGATGCCCACCGAGAAGTCCAGCTCGTGTCCCCGCTTCCGCCACTTCGCCGTCAGCTCGGCCATCGTGCGCCGCATGTCGACCGCCATCCGCACCGCGCGGGCCGCGGGTTCCGGGCAGGGAATGGGATCGTTGAACCAGACCATCAGCCCGTCGCCCGCGAACCACCCAACGGTCGCCTCGAACTGCTGGATGAGCTTGCCCATCGCAGCGTGGAACTCGCGAATGACGCCCATCACCTCCTCGGGCTCGGTGTTCGCGCTGAAGGCCGTCCAGCCACGCAGGTCCGCGAAGAGGACCGCGATCTCGCGACGGTGGCTTTCGAGGATCTCCTCGCCCTCCGACAGGATCAGCTCCGCCAGCGTGGGCGACAGGAAGCGCCGAAGGCGGCTCATCTTCTCCAGCTCCTCAACCTGGTCGTCGACCCGCGCCTCGAGCGTTCGGTTCCACTCGGCCAACTCGGCCGTTTGCGACTCGATGGTGTCGTGGTACTGCTTGAGGCGGACGAGCGAGCGGACGCGGATCAGCAGCTCCTGCTGGTCGAACGGCTTTGTGACGAAGTCGTCCGCGCCCGCTTCGAGAGCGTTCACGCGTACCTCGGTGTCGCTCGAAGTGATCATGACCACGGGTAGGAACTCCGTCGCCGGATCCGCCCGCAGCCGCCGGCAAACCTCGTAGCCGTCCATCTCAGGCATCTGGATGTCGAGCAGGAGGAGGTCCTGCAGCTCGGCCGCTACTTTCGCCAGCGCCTCCGGCCCCGACGAGGCCGAGGTCACCGAGTACCCGTGGGCTGTGAGGACCGCCTCCAGCAGCCGCACGTTCTGAGGAACATCGTCGACGACGAGGATCTTCGACTGCCGCTCGACGCTCACGTTGCATCTCTGCGTCGACAAAAGCTCCGGACCTGTTCGGGAAATTCCTTGACGCTGATCGGCTTTTCGAGGTAACCGTCGAAGCCCTCGCTGAGGAACCGCTCGCGGTCTCCCTTCATCGCGAACGACGTCACCGCGACGATGGGGATCTGAGCAGTTCGAGGGTCGTGTTTCAATTCGCGCACGGCAGTCGTCCCGTCCATGTCGGGCAGGCGGATGTCCATCAGGACCACATCTGGAAGGTGCTCCGTGGCGAGCAAGACGCCCTCGCCGCCGGTTCCGGCCTCGAGCGTGCGAAAGCCGGCGAAGCGAAGCACGTCGCGCGCGAGCTTCACGTTCATCTCGTTGTCGTCGACGATGAGGATCAGCTCTTCCGACACGGCGATCAGCTGCCCTGGTTCACGGGCAGCGTGAAGCGGAACGTGCTGCCCTTGCCCTGGACGCTCTCCACCCACAAACGGCCGCCGTGCAGCTCGATGAACTTGCGCGACAGAGGCAGCCCGAGCCCCGTGCCTTCATGGCCTTTGCCGTCTCCGCGGGCCTGCTGGAACTCCTCGAAGATCAGCTCCTGGTCGTCCGGCGCGATGCCCGCCCCCGTGTCGGCGACGGCAACGTCGACCTGACCGTCGGTCTGCCGAGCGGAGACGTCGACGCGGCCGCCCGGCGGCGTGAACTTCACCGCGTTGGACAGCAGATTGAAGATCACCTGACGCAGCTTCCGCTCGTCTGCTCGGATGACGATCTCCTGCGGGTCGACGCTGAGGCCCAGCGTGATCCCGTCGCGCGTGGCGCGCTCTCCGTGCATGGTCAAACCGCTCTGCAACGTCTGCTGCAGGGAAACGTCGCTGAGCTCCAGCTCCATCCGGCCCGCCTCGACCTTCGCCAGGTCGAGGATGTCGTTGATCAGCGAGAGCAGGTGGCGGCCCGCGACCAGAACGTCGTCGACGTACCCGAGTTGCTGCTCGTTCAGCTCCCCGAACATCTGCTGCTGCAGGACCTCGGAGAACCCGATGATCGCGTTCAGCGGCGTACGGAGCTCGTGCGACATGTTCGCGAGGAACTCCGACTTGTGCTTGCTGACGGTCTCGAGTTGCTCGTACAGGAGTCCGAGCTCGTCGTTCATCCGGTTCACGTTCGCCGCCAGCACGCCGAGCTCGTCGCGGTTGGAGACATCGACGCGGCCGGTGAAATCCCCTGCCGCGATCTCTCTCAAACGGGCCTCCGTCCTTTGGATAGGCCCGACGAGCGACCACGAGAACAGGAAGCCGAGTAACAGGGCCAGGGCAATGCTCCCCGCGCCGACGCCGATGAAGAGATTCCTCGAGTTGGCGTACGAGCTCCGGTTCTGCGCGATCAGAGCCTGGGTCTGCGCCCGCGCCCTCGTCGCGAGCTGATCGGTCAGGGTGCCGAGCAAGTTGTCCGCGTTGATCGCGTCGGTCTGGAAACGCTGGCTCTTGTTGCCAGGGACCCCGGCTGCGTCAAGGTTGGTGATCTTCTTCAGCGCCTGCGAGAAGCGTGCGTCTTGCCGGCGAACTCGCTCGAGGACCGCTTCGTCCTCGGGCGGGGGCACGAAGCCGAGTCGCGACTCGTTCAGCGCGAGGCCGATCTGCGAGAGGGCCGCGGCGATCGCATGGTCGACGAGTGTCCATTTATGACCGCCGGCGGGTTTTCCCTTGCCACCGACATAGGTGTTGAGGTTCGGGTCCTCGGCAACGCGCAGCCCCAGCAGCTGGCGCAACTGCTGCGCCTGAGCCTGCAGGCTCTGGTACGCGGCGGCACGCAGCTGCAACGTCCCCAGCCTCTCGACGCGGGCATTCGACTGGCCGAGGACTCGGACACCGAGGACGCCGAGGACGACGAGCAGGACAGCGATCCCGGCGAAGGCGACGAGCAGCTTGGTGCGGACCTTGGCCGGGACGCGGCCGACGGCGCGAACGAGCGGATTGTCTCCGCGACTGTGCGGCGCCGCGATTGGGGGCGGCCCACTGAGTGCGTCCGACTGGGCCATCGATAAGGCCTCAGGGGCTGAGCGTGGGTGTTGCCGAGGCAGAGCTCGTGATCAGCCACTTGCCGTTGATCTTCTGGACGTTCTGATCTGCGCCCACGACCGACACCACC
>JALYLO010000027.1 GCA_030774175.1 Actinomycetota bacterium | reverse complement strand
CTCGAGCTCCGGCCTCGAGCACTGGTACCCGGCCGCAGGCTTCGACCCGCATTTCCGGCAAGTGGCGCTGCGCCACTTCGTATACTTCCCCGGCACCGCACTGACGGCGGCTGCGTGGCGCGTCCTTCCGCAACCGCTCGACGACTATCGCCTGTTCGACCTCCTGGCGACCGTCGGGCTCTTCGGCGCGTTCCTGTTGTTCCGCGGGCCGCTCTGGTTGCGGCTCGGGCTCGGTGCGGCAGCCGCCGCGAATCCGCTCGCGGTGCGAGCGGTGTGGTTCGGAACCGCCGACGCGCCGAGCCTACTGTGCCTGGTGCTCGCCTTCGCGCTCCTCTCACGCCGCCGGCTCGTGTCCGCCTCGCTGCTGCTTGCGCTCGCGGTCCTGCTCAAACAGTTCGCGCTGGTAGCGGTACCGTTCTTCGCCCTGATGCTGCTCACGCAGCGACCGTCGCGCCGCACGCTCCGTTCCGCTGGCGCCGCGTTCGTTGCCCCGCTAGTCGCCGGCATCGTCCCGTTCGTGATCGCAGATCCGGGAGCGTTCTGGCGCGACACGATCACGTACGGCGGTAGCACGTACCGGATCGTCGGGTACGGCCTGTCGAACCTCTTTCTCAAGGCCGGGATCGTCGACGATCGCTTCGGGCCGTACCCCTTCCTGTGGCTCGCCCTCTTCATCTGGCTGCCGCTGACGCTGTGGCTTCTGTGGAATCAGCGACGGTCGGCGCAGATGTGGAGCGGCGCCGCCGGGTTCGGGATCTCGATCTTCGTCCTGTTCTTCGTCAGCCGCGTCTTCCAGACCACGTACCTAATCTGGCCGCTAATCGCCGTGCTCGTCGCGGTGCTGCTAGCGAACCCGGACGAGGAACGCAGGAGTGCGCGGGCCGACGTTGCCGGCGAGGTCGACGGCGGCGAGCTGCAGCCGATAACGACCCGGCCCTAGCCGCCGCCCATCGCGTCTCGCGAACCAGTCGAATTTGCCCGACAACGCCTTCGCGGCTCCGAGCACGGCGCGACGCCCGTTCACGTACAGGATCGGGTGGGCGCTTTCGCTGACGCGGTAGCGCACGTGCAGGCGCGGCTTGTTCGCGCGCCTCAGGACGCGCGGCCGGTACGAGACGAGCCTTGTGTGCGGGGCAATTGAGTCGACGCGGATCGGGTTGGGCGGATCGAAGACGCGTTCGTCGTCGAGCACTAGCCTCGGCGCATACTCGCCGTCGGGAACACGTCCGCCCGACTCGTCGCGCCCGTTCCAGCTCACGTCGACCGTGCCCTTTCGGACCGTTCGCTCGCTCGTCAGCGTGCGGACGAGCCGGCCGTCCGCGTCGACGATCTGGACCGTGAGAAGGTGCTTCCGCCGGAAGCGCAGAGAGATCCTCGCCCGGCTCGTCGGGCAGTCGCAGACGGGAGACAGCACCTCGTCGAGGCGAAGAACGGAAAACGGCGTCTTCTCGAGCTTCTGGCGCTCCGTCGTCGCGAACGCGATCGCCGTGCCGCCCAGCAGCAACAACACCACCGCCGCCGGCCCCCAGCGCGTCACGGCTGCTTCTGATGCTTCTGCCGCTTGGGCTTCTTCTTCGCGTGCTTGCGCAGGGGCTCGAAGCCGTAGACGCGCGTGCGCCCCGCGACGTACAGGCGCTCACGATCTGCGACCACCGGCGAATACTGACCGTCCCAGAACTTCCAGAGCACCCGACCGTTCCTGGCGTCGAGGCCGAAGGTGCCGCGGGGCCCCTGCTTGGTGTGGCGTGAGCCGCCCGTGCCGCAACGTGGGCAGGTGGAGAAGTACAGGATCCCGTTCAGGACGGTGGGAGCTCCGTGGACCGCGGAAGGCGCCTCGAACGTCCAGATCGTGTCGCCGGTGGCAGCGTCGAACGCCGAGACCTTGCCGTCCCAGGTGCCGACGTACACCTTCCGCAGCCACACGGCCGCGGCGGTGTAGACGTACGTCCCCGCGTGACGCGCCCAGAGCAGATGCCCGGTACGCGCGCCGAATGCGAACAGCGTTCCGTCGGTGTTTCCGATGTAGACGCGACCGTACGCGACCGTCGGGGTCGCGTAGAAGTACTCGCGACGGCCGAACCTCACGAACGATCGGGCGCGCCATTGGATCCGGCCGGTTCGGGCGTTGAGGGCATAGACCGAGCCGTTGTTCGTCCCGAAGTAGACGAGTCCGCCTCCGTAGGCGGGCGCGCTGTTGACCTCGTCGTCGGCCTTGAACTTCCAGAGCAGACGCGGCCGCTTCCGGTGGCGGACGTCGAGCGCGTAGACGTAGTGGTCCCAGGAGCCGAAATAGAGGACGTTGTTGACGAGGAGCGGCGACGACTCGACCGCGCCGGCCGGGAAGCGCCAGAGGATCCGCCCTCGGATAAGGCGGCCCTCCTTGTCCCGGATGAGCATCGCGACGACGAAACCGCGCTGTGTTCGCGGATAGCGGTTGCAAGGCCACGCCTGCATGTACGCCTGGTAGACGACGTCATTGCCGATGGTGGGCGAGGACGCTGAGCAGTGCTTGAAGTTCTTGCGCCAGCGGCGCCGGCCGGTGGCCGCGTCGACTGCGAAGAACCGGCCGCGGAGCTGGGTGAAGAACACGACGCCGTAGCCGACAACGGGCGGAAACTCGAGCGTGTTCCCCGTTCTCACCGTCCACAGCTGGCGAAACGGCGGCCTCACGTGCAGCTGGCTCGTCGCGTGCGTTCGGGCCGGGTCGTAGCCGTACATCGGCCACGGCACCGTCTCGATGCTCTTGACGGGACGCTTCTTGAGAGCCGGAGCCGTGGTGACGAACTCCACGCTCGCAGAGCCGCGCTTCTCCCGCGTCCGGGTCTGCTGATGGTAGTAGATCGCTCCCGCCGCAATCACTCCGATGACCAGGACCGCGGAGACAACGAGAAGGATCCGACGCACCGGACGGCGATTGTAGTTGCGCCCTCAGCCGCCCCGACGGGGGAGACCGAACGCGCACGAATGGCTCCTCTAGTGTCGTACGCCTCGATCAGGACTTCGCGACCTCGGGCCGCGAGAATTCCTCCGGCGGCAACTCACGCGCGTCGAACATCTCGCTGACCTTCGTGCCGGAGGGGAAGAAGTGATCGTCAACGCCATGGGGACAGGCCTTCGAAGAGTAAGATCGGGCTAGGCTCGAGCTTCAGGCGCTGCGTCACCGCGAACGCCGTCTCGGTCGCCACGATGCGCAGAAGCGCGAGAATCGTCGGAGCGTTGCGTCTCATCGGGGCGCGATTGTACGCCGTGCATGCCGGTTGCCACCCAGACCACGAACGCCGTGAGCCCGATGCCGAGTCCGATCGCGATCACGTAGCTCGCGGCCGGCACGTTCAGCAACTTGACTCCGCTGAGCGCGAGGACGCCTGCAAGGCCGAGCCGGAGCGCATCCTGCGGCGGCCGGACCGTGAATCGGCTCGAGAGCCAGATTCCCGGGATCGACCCGACCAGGAGCCAGGCCATCGCGTGGAGATCGACGTTTCCCTGCACCAGGTGCCCGATGCCCGCCACCCAGAGCAGGGCCGCCGCGTGGAAGATGTCCGTCCCCACGACCTTCGAGATCGTCAGTGGATAGACGAGCACCATCACGAGCCCGAAGAAGGTGCCGCTGCCGACCGAGGTCAGACCGACGATGAATCCGAACACGGCGCCGATCAGCACGGCCCGGATCTTGTCCTTGCGCTGGAGAACGAACGGCGCGTCGTTCGGCTGTACGCCGCGCTTCACGAACGTCTTCGCGACCAAGATGGACCGTGCCGAGGCGCCGGTGCCGCGCAGCCCCGAATGTCTTGAAGATCGCCCCGTGGAGGATGTCGGTCCCGACCGCGTAAGTCGGCTTGAAGCCGAACACGAGCACGAGGATCGACGTCAGCAGGGCGCCACCGCCCATTCCGGTGAGCCCGACGAGAACGCCGATCAGGAGCCCGGTGAGCGTGAACTGCCAGGTCAAGCGCTAGGCCTGGTACGCCTGGATCAGCACCTCGGCCACTTCCGGCCGCGAGAACTCCTGCGGCGGCAATTCCCCGGCCTCAAGCATCTCCCTCACCTTGGTGCCGGAGAGGAAGACGTGGTCGTCCCCACCGTGCGGACAGGTCTTCGCAGAGGCCATCGATCCGCACGCCTTGCACCAGAACGAGTGCTCGAAGAACATCGGCTCGATGTCCAATTCGTGCGGCTCGAACTCGTCGAAGATCAGCTGCGCGTCGTACGTCCCGTAGTAGTCGCCCACACCCGCGTGGTCACGGCCGACGATGAAGTGCGAGCAGCCGTAGTTCTTGCGGCAGATCGCGTGCCAGATCGCCTCGCGCGGCCCCGCGTAGCGCATTGCCGCAGGAAACGCGCTGAGGACGACGCGGTCCGGCGGGTAGTACTCATCGAGCAGGACGCGATAGCACTCGACCCGGGTTTTGGCCGGAACGTCGTCCGACTTCGTGTCGCCGACGAGCGGATGCACGAGCAGGCCGTCGACAGTTTCGAGCGCGACCTTGGTCAGGTACTCGTGCGCGCGGTGGATCGGGTTCCGTGTCTGGAAGCCGACGACGCGGCGCCAGCCGCGCTCGGCGAACTCCGCGCGCGTCTCCGCCGGATCCTTCGCCAGCTCCGGGAAGGACGACTCCGCGCGCTCGAACACGGTTACGCGGCCCGCGAGGTAAAGCGGCTTCTGCTCGTACAGCCGTCCGACCCCGGGATGCGCCTCGTCGGTCGTGCGAAACGCCTGCTGCGCCTCACGCTGCTTGTCGTACTCGTAGGTCTCCTCGACCTCGAACACCGCGTAGAGCTTGCCGCTCTCGTCCGCGAGCACGACCCGGTCGCCGTCGGGCGCCGAGTCGACCGCGAGGCACACCGGTAGCGCCCACGGGAGACCGTTCGCGAGCCGCATCGTGTCCAGCACGGCTTCGTAGTCCTCGTGGCCCATGAAGCCTTCGAGCGGCGACAGCGCGCCCGAGGCGATCATGTCCAGGTCGGAGAGCTCGCGCGACGTGAGTGTCACGACCTTGAGCGTGTCGACGTCGCCGGGCTGCTCACCAATCGTACGATCGACGAGCGTGCCACCGTGCGGCGCAATGAGCTTCGTGTCGGTCGCGACGCTCATGCTGTGACTCCGGCGGGAATCAGCCCGCGTTCCTCGAGGTGCTGCAGGATCAGCTGCGCGCTCTCCTCGGGCTCGTGTTGCTCGGTATCGATGCGCACGTCCGGATTGCTCGGCTCCTCGTACGGGTCGTCGACGCCCGTGAAGCCCTTGATCTCGCCCTTCAACGCCTTCTCGTAGAGGCCCTTGACGTCGCGGCGGGCACATTCCTCGACCGAGGTCGCAACGTGCACCTCGACGAACGTGCCCCACTCCTCGA
>JALYLO010000026.1 GCA_030774175.1 Actinomycetota bacterium | reverse complement strand
CGCGCCGGGCGATGTCGACCGCACGGCGGTGGGCGAGGACGCAGATCCAGCTGCCTAGCGGAGCGCGCGCGGGATCGTAGACCTCCGGTCGTCGCCACAGCTCGAGAAACGCCTCCTGCACCGCGTCCTCGGCCAGCCCGTTGTCGCGGAGCGCGCGGAAGGCGACACGGTAGGCGACGGCACCGTAGCGGTCAAAGATCGGCCCGAGCGCCTCGGGGTCGCCCTGGCGGAGCCGCGCGACGAGGATGGCATCGAGGGGCGGGGTCAGTGACACTTCCATTACCCTGGTTGATCCGGTGAAGCCGCCCTTCGTTACAGTCGGAGCCCGGCGGGGGACGAGGAAGGTCGTGGCCGAAGAGAAGACTGGGTGGGCGGAGGCCGAGACAGGCCCCGGGAACGAGGAGTCCTCGGACGAGCGGCTGCTGGCGGGCCTGCGCGCGGGGGACGAGGCGGCTTTCGTCGAGCTCGTCGAGCGCTACGGGCCGTCGATGCTGCGGGTCGCGCGTCTCTCCGTGGGCAGCGTGCATCTTGCAGAAGAGATCGTGCAGGAGACGTGGCTTCGGGTTCTGCGCTCCGTCGATCGCTTCGAGGGCCGCTCGTCGTTACGAACGTGGATCTTCGTGATTCTCGGAAACTGTGCGCGCCGGCGTGGTGAGCTCGAGGCGCGGAGTACGCCGCTCGCCAACCCGGACGAGGGGACGCCGCAGCCGTCGGTCGACGGCTCGCGCTTCTTCGCGAGCGACCATCCGCGCTGGCCGCGGGCGTGGGCCACACCCGTCGCCGACTGGGATGCGCTGCCCGAGCGCCGCCTGCTGTCGGACGAGGCCGTCGCGAAGTTCCAGGAAGCGATTGCGGCGCTCCCCGAGCGCTACGCGACCGTGATGACGCTTCGCGACGTTGAGGACTGGACAGCGGATGAGGTGTGCGCGCTGCTCGAGATCAGCCCGGAGAACCAGCGTGTTCTGCTGCATCGAGCCCGCGCGCGGGTGCGGACCGCGCTCGAGGCGTATCTTGCGGAGACGGAGACGTGACCTCCCCGGAGCCGCTCAGCTGTCAGGCCCTCATCGAGCTCGTCACCGAGTATCTCGAGGGTGCCCTCGCGTCAGATGACCGGCTTGCACTCGAGCGCCACGTCGCGATTTGCCCGCCCTGCCGCGGCTACTTCGCGCAGATGCAGCGGACGATCGAGGTCGGCGGCGCTGTGCCAGAGGAAGACCTGAGTCCGGAGTTACGCGAGCGGATGGTCGACGCGTTCCGCGGCTGGAAGCGCGAGCGGGGAGACAACCTGAGATGACGCGTGCCTTCAAGTTCCTGACGCACGGCGCGCGTGGCCGGTTCAGCCGGTTCGAGTGGCCTCGTCCGGACGCAGGCCCCGGGGAGTGGGTCGACGCGGGCCCGGTGATCGCGGATTGCGCCCAGGGCGTGCATGCCTGCCGCGTCAGCGACCTGCCGGGCTGGATCGACGACGAGCTGTGGGTCGTCGAACTCGACGGGGAGGTCGTCGAGCGAGAGTCGATGCTGATCGCCCGTCGAGGCCGGCTGCTCGCGCGTGTCGAGGCCTGGGGAGCCGAGGCACAACGCGCGTTCGCCGAGGCCTGCGTCTGGCGCGCCCGCGACGCGGTCGTCGCGCACCTTCGCCGCTCCGGCTTCCTCGACGAAGCAGACGCGCTCGCCGCCGCAGCGGATCTGGCGGCACTGCAGGCATGCGCCCGCGACGCAGCGTTGGCGACCGGCGACGACGCAGCGGCCTTCGCCGCCGACGCTGTCTCGCTGCTTGATGGAGACCGGCCTGACCGGTGGCGCAGCGAGGGTGGTGGCAGCGTCGCGCAGCCTCCGTCGGCGACAGCGGCGAACCTCGGCTTCGTCGTCGCCCACGCGATCGCGCAGATCCCGAACACCGACTCCTACGAAAGCGCCTTCGCGGCCGAACGCGCGTGGCAGGTGCGCTGGCTCGTCGCCCAGCTCGGCCTCACCATGCAGTAGCGCCGGGATCAACACTGCGTCCGCCAAAGCGATCGCCAAGTCCGGGCCATGCACGGGCGCCCTCGTTTCGGCGGCGAGAGCGGCTGCTGAGGCTCGTTGCGGGCAGCGGCCAGGATCCGCTCGCGAAGCTCCGCGGGCGGCTGGGGTGCGTCGCCGCCGCCGTTGAGACGAGCGAGCCAACCAGTGACCTCGTCTTCGGGCGGCGGGCCCATCTCACGCTGGAACCGCCCCAACCTCAAGAGCACTGCTCCAGCGTTTCTCGAACAGTACGGAGAGCCAGATCGATGCTTCATAGAGGAGCATCAAGGGGACCATCTCGAAGGCGGTCGTGACCGGGTCGACTCCGGGGAGGGCCACCGCGAGGGCCGCCATCGCGACGTAGCCGATCCGGCGGCTGCGGCGCAGCCGCGTCGACGAGGTGATACCCAGACGAACCATGGCGAGAATGAAAATCGGCAGCTCGAACACGATCCCAACCGAGAGCAGCACCAGTACGGCGAAGGAGTAGTAGCTCGACGCGCGGATCTGGATGTTGT
>JALYLO010000025.1 GCA_030774175.1 Actinomycetota bacterium | reverse complement strand
GCGAGCCGGCCGACGAGTACGACCCGGCGAATCTGGCATCCGATCTCTACCAGGACGAGTTCGACGAAGGTCTGGCAGACGATCTCCGCGGTCAACTGGCCGCCGTCGAACGAGCAGAGCAACGCCTGGCCGCTGGAACCTACGGCCTCTCGATCGAGAGCGGACAGCCGATTCCGGACGAACGTCTCGAGGCGATCCCGACCGCGGAGCTGACCGCGGAAGAGGCGCGGGCACCGACGCAACGCTGACCGACGGGGTTTGAGCGCACGCGACCACCCGCCGCTCGGCTGCGGCGGTTTACCGCGTGAAGGTGAACGGCCGCATCATGGTCGTTGTCCTCGTGCTCGACCTCAGCGCGCCTCCTCGGCCGCCTGGTCACATGATCTTGACGAGTCCCGCGCTGCAGATATCTATGTCGAGGCCCGCTGCGATGCGGGCTCGAGCTCGTGGAGCACTCCGTCGAGCCAGCTGTCGACCGCCGCTGCGACTTCCTCCCAACCCTCACCGACCATGGAGAGGTGCGGGCGACCTTCGAACTCCAGGTAGTCGGTCTTCGCCGGAGAGTGCTCGTACTTCTCATACTGCCTCCGCGCTAGGGACGCCGGCACCGTGTGGTCCTCCTCTGCGCCGACGATCAGCAGCGGAGCGCGCTCCTCCTTCTTGAAGTGGACTTCGGTGGGCGGGTGGAGGTGGAAGTTCGCGAAACCCGCCTCGTAGAAGATCTGGCCGGTCTCGGGGACGGCGTAGCGCTCGTACGCCGCGGCGGCGTCCTCGGGAGAGAACGTGTTGACGAAGCCGTAGGTGAACTCCTCCAGTGTCAGCGGCACGACCCCGTGCCACTTCGACGGATGGGCGAGCGCGGGGGACGCAGCCTTCAGCGACGAGAGCGGCAGCACGAGGATGCCCTTCGGCGGAGCGGGGCTGAGCGCCACACCGGCGCGCCCGAGATCGCGGTCGAGCAGCAACTCGACGATCAGGCCGCCGAAGGAGTGACCGACCAGCACCGGCGGCTGCTCGAGCTCGCGAATCAGCGCCTCGTAGTGGTCGACGATCTCGGTCAGGCCCAGACCCGCCAGCTCCTCGGCGTCCTCGCGGAGCTCCTCGACATCCCCGTGCTTGCGCGGCCACTCCGGCGCGGACACGGCGAAGCCGCACTTGCCGAAGTAGTCGGCGAAGTTCTCCCAGCTTCGCGATGAGAGCCAGGCGCCGTGAATCAGCATCAACGGGATCCGGTCACTATTGGTGTGGGTGCTCGCCACGCGATCCTCCTGTTCGGTTGACGCCAGGCACGCTACGCGATCTCGGCCGACACTCGTCATCATCCCGGCGCCGGCACCAACCGCCGAGCAGCGGTGGGCCTGTAGAAAGGCAGTCCATGCGCTTCGTCGAGACAGCCGTCCTCGAGATCGAGCTCGAGGAGGAGGGGCCGCCCGACGGTCGGCCGCTGCTCTTGCTGCACGGCTGGCCAGACGCGCCGCGCGGGTGGCGGCCGGTCGCAGGGCGACTGCACGAAAGTGGCTGGCGCACGATCGTGCCGTCGCTGCGCGGCTCCGGTGCAACCCGCTTCCGGTCGGCGGAAGCGCCGCGAGACGGACGCGGCGTTGCGCTCGCTGCCGACGCGATCGACCTGCTCGACGCCCTCAGCCTCGACCACGCCCCGGTTGTGGGGCACGACTGGGGGGCGCGCGTTGCCTACACGCTCGCTGCGGTCGCACCGGAGCGCGTCAGCGCGATCGTCGCTCTCGCGCTTCCGTATCAGCCGCGCGGCGGCTTCACGATGCCGCCGTTCGACCAAGCGCGCGCCTTCTGGTACCAGTGGCTGATGTACCTCGACGCCGGTGCACGCGCTGTCGCCGCCGATCCGATTGCCTTTGCGCGCATCCAATGGGACACATGGAGCCCGGCGGGATGGTTCGACGACGACGAGTTCCAGGCGACGGCCCGCAGCTTTACGAACCCAGACTGGGTCGCGATCACCCTGAACGCCTATCGCTCCCGCTTCCTCGCAGACGAGGCACGCGACCCGCGGTACGAACCGTTGGCCCGTCTCCTGGCGGAGGTCGAGTCCATCGCGACCCCGGCGCTGATGATCCAGGGCGCGGACGACCGCTGCGACGAGCCCTCCGGATCAGCGAACCAGGAGCGCTTCTTCACCGGCGGCTACCGGCGAGTCCTCCTGGACGGCATCGGTCACTTTCCGCACCGCGAGGCACCCGACGAGGTCGCGCAGCTCATCGACCGACACCTCGAAGCGACACGGCGCGCTGAACCAGCGCACTAGACTCGCCCGCAAGCCAGCGAGGCCGCTGGTTCCCACGTCGAGGAGGACGATCGATGAGCAACGAACCGGGCCGGGGCGAGCTCGAAACTCCGATCTCGCGGCGAGAGCTGGTCAAGCGCGCCGGCGTCGGGGCCGCGGGTGTCGCATTTTCCGGCGGTTTGGCCGGCAGCGCGCTTGCAGGCGTGAAGGTCGCCGAGAACGCCGATGCCGCGAACACGATCAGGATCGGCTTCGTCAGCCCGAGGACCGGGCCGCTCGGCGGCTTCGGCGAACCGGACCCGTACCTGCTCTCTCAGGCGCGCAAGAAGCTCGCCAAGGGCCTGTCGGTCGGCGGTCAGCTCTACGCCGTCCAGATCATCGACAAGGACACGACCTCCGATCCGGTCCGCGCCGGCCAGATCGCGCGCGAGCTGATCAACAAGAACAAGGTCGACCTGATCCTCTCGACGTCGACCCCGGAGACGAACAACCCGGTCGCGGACGCCGCAGAGGGCGCCGGCACTCCCTGCGTCTCGACGGTGCAGCCGTGGGAGGCGTGGTTCTTCGGTCGCAAGGGCAATCCGAAGAAAGGCTTCAAGTCAACGTTCCACTTCTCGTTCGGCGTCCAGGACTTCGCCAACGCCTACATCGCGCTCTGGAAGGAGGTCCCGACGAACAAGAAGGTCGGCGTGATGTGGCCGAACGACGCGGACGGCAACGCCATTCGCGCGGCGCTCGGTCCGCTGCTCAAGAAGGCGGGCTACACGATCGTCGACCCAGGCGCCTACCAGGATGGGTCGACCGACTTCTCCTCGCAGATCGCCAAGTTCAAGGCGGCAGGCGTCCAGATCTTCAACACGTTCCCGATCCCGCCCGACTTCGCGACGTTCTGGAGGCAGGCAGCCCAGCAGGGGCTGACGCGTCAGATCAAGATCGCGCAGATCGCCAAGACAGGGCTCTTCCCATCGCAGGTCGAGGCGCTCGGCTCGATTGGATACAACCTGGCATCCGCCGCCTACTGGCACCCCGTCTTTCCGTACACGTGGCACCTCACGGGCCAGAGCTCGAAGCAGCTCGCCGCCGACTACACGAAGGCGACCGGAAGACAGTGGAACCAGAACCTCGGCTCGGACGCCGCGCTGTTCGACGTCGCGATTGCGGCGTTCAACAAGGCCGGCGACCCGAAGAACAAGGCCGCGGTTTCGAAGGTCATGCACACGCTCGAGGTCGACACCCCGCTGGGGCATCTGGACTGGAGCAAGGGCCCGGTGCCGAACGTCATCAACACCCCGATCATCGGTGACCAATGGGTGAAGGCGAAGTCGGGCAAGTTCAAGCTCGATCTGCTGATCTGCGAGCACGCGGACGACAAGCACGTGCCGATCCAGGCGAAGCTGAAGGCCTACAGCTCGTAGTCACGCGTTCGTGAGCCCGGCCGACGGCACACCGATTCTCGCCGCGGCCGGGCTTCGCAAGCGCTTCGGCGCGCTCGTGGTCCTGGACGACGTCGACTTCGCCGTCCGGGCGGGTGAGTCGATCGGCATCGTCGGGCCGAACGGCGCCGGCAAGACAACCCTCCTGAATGTTCTCGCCGGTGCGCTTCCCCCGCTGGCCGGCCACATCCGGTTCGAGGACGTCGACGTGACGCGCCTTGCGGCGTCCGCGCGCTGCCGCCGAGGCATCGCGCGCGCACACCAGGTGCCACGGCCGTTCGGGGACATGACCGTCTTTGAGAACGTCTTCGTGGCCGCAACCGCGGGCGGGCGTCACACCCGCGCGGCCGCGTACGAACGGTGCGTCGAATCGCTCGAGCTGTGCGACATGCTCGACACCGCGAACCGGCCCGCCGAAGCGCTCGGCCTACTCGACCGCAAGCGGCTCGAGCTTGCACGGGCGCTCGTCACCGAGCCGAAGGTCCTGTTGCTCGACGAGATCGCTGCCGGCCTGACCGACGCCGAATGCGTCAGCCTCATCGAGGCGATCCAGAGCGTGCGTGCGCAAGGAATCGCGATTGTCTGGATCGAGCACATCGTCCATGTCCTCGTGCAGTTCGTCGAGCGGCTGGTCTGCATGAACGAGGGCCGCGTGATCGCCGAGGGCACACCCGAGGCCGTCATGGCCGATGCAGTCGTCATCGACGCCTATCTCGGGAGCTCGATCGCATGACGCTGCTCTCGGTTGAACAGCTCGTCGCGCAACACGGCCTGCTCCAGGCGGTTCGCGACGTCACGTTCGAGCTCGCCGACGGGGAGACGCTCGCGCTCGTGGGTGCGAACGGCGCAGGGAAGACGACGCTCCTGCGTGCGATCGCCGGCGCGCACCGCCCGGCGTCGGGCCGCATCGTCTTCGACGGGCGCGACGTCGCGGCTGACTCCGCACACCGGCGCGTGCGGAGAGGGATCGCGCTCGTCCCGGAAGGCCGCCGCCTCTTCAGCGGGCTGACGGTGGAGGAGAACCTCCAGGTCGCGTCCGGCTCCGGCCGGAAGGGGCCGTGGACCCTCGATTCGGTCTACGACTCGTTCCCGCTGATCACCTCGCTCCGCAAGCGCCGCGCGGGCACCCTGTCGGGCGGCGAGCAGCAGGCGACGGCGATCGGCCGCGCCCTGATGACGAACCCGCGCCTGCTCCTGCTCGACGAAGTGTCCCTTGGTCTCGCTCCGGTCGCCGTCGAGGCCGTCTATCGCTCGCTCGAGACCGTCCTCGCCGGCGGGGCGGCCGTCGTCCTCGTCGAACAGGACCTCGGTCGCGTGCTGGGCGTCGCCGACCGCGTCATCTGCATGCTCGAAGGACGGATCGTGCTCGAGGGCGCCGCGCGCGATCTCTCCCGCGAGCGCATCGTCGAAGCGTATTTCGGGCTGCGCCGCGCGGATGGAGCAGGCGCTTGATCTGGGTCAACCAGATCGTCACGGGCATCTTGCTCGGCGGGTACTACGCGCTCCTCGCCAGCGGGCTCTCACTGATGTTCGGGGTCATGCGGATCATCAATCTGGCGCACGGCGACTTCGCGATTCTCGGCGCCTTCTTCACGTTCCTCGTCTCGAACGACCTCGGCTGGAACCCGTTCCTCGCGCTCGTGCTCGTCCTGCCGGCGATGGCCGTCATCGGCTGGCTGTTGCAGCGCACGATGTTCGAGCGGAGCCTCCGCTCGGGCGTCCTCGTGCCGCTTCTGACGACCTTCGGGCTTGCGATCGTGATCGAAAATCTGCTGTTCGAGCGTTATGGCGCCGACACGCGCTCGCTCGGCCCGCAGATCGGCAACCTCGCGTTCGACAGCTGGCAGATCACCAACCAGATCTACATCGGCCATCTCTCCGCGCTGATCTTCGTGGTCGCCGTCGGCGTGCTCGGCGCACTGCACCTGCTGCTGCGCCGGACACCGACGGGGCGGGCCCTGCGTGCCACTGCCGAGGACCCCGACACCGCCGAGCTCGTCGGCGTCGACTCCCGCGCCGTCTACGCGATCGCCGCGGGCATCGCGGTCGCGATCGCCGGCCTCGCCGGGGTCTTCCTCGCGATGCGCTCGTCGTACGACCCGTACAGCGGGCCGATCCAGCTGATCTTCGCGTTCGAGGCCGTCGTGATCGGGGGCATCGGTTCGCTGTGGGGCACGCTGGTCGGCGGGATCATCCTCGGGATCGCGCAGAACGTCGGTGCGCAGCTCAATCCGGAGTGGCAGATCCTCGCCGGCCACGTCGTCTTCCTCGCCATCCTCGCGGGCCGCCTCGTCAGGACGGCGATCGACGAGCGAGGCGGCCTGGCGGTCGTCCTGGGACGCGCGTCATGAAGGGCTTTCGCGTCGAGCGGTGGGACCGCGTCTCGATCGGTGCGACGGCCGCCGTCGCGATCGTCGTTCCGCTGCTCGCCCTGGCGCCCGTCGCACTCGGCGCGAACGGCGTCGACAAGCTCACGACGCTCTTCGTCTACCTGATCCTGGCCGGGATGTGGAATGCCCTCGCCGGCTATGCCGGGCTCGTCTCGGTGGGACAGCAGGCGTTCTTCGGTCTCGGCGCGTACTTCACGATCCAGCTCTCCAACCACGGCGTCGGCGTGTACGCGTCGATCTTCCTCGCGGCGCTCCTCGCGGGGCTCGTGTCGATCCCGACGTCGCTCTTCGTGCTCCGGCTGCGCGCCGGCGTGTTCGCGATCGGGACGTGGGTCGTCGCCGAGGCGTTTCATCTCCTCGTCAATCTGGACCATTCCGTCGGCGGTGTCACGGGCACATCGTTCTCCGCGTTGAACTCGTTCTCGGCGGGCGACCGACGCGACTACAACTACTGGGCGACGCTCGGCGTTAGCGTCGCTCTCCTCCTGATCACCTTCGTGCTCCTGCGAAGCCGCACCGGCGCGTCGCTGCAGGCGATCCGCGACGATGAGGAAGCGGCCGCGTCGATCGGAGTGCGGGTGCTCGGGACAAAGTGGATCGTCTACGTCTTCGCGGCCGTCGGCTGCGGCGCGGCGGGAGCGCTCTGGCTCGCGACGTCGATCACCTTCCAGCCGAACTCCTACTTCAGCGTGCAATGGACGGCGTACATGATCTTCATGGTCCTCGTCGGCGGGCTCGGCACGTTCGAAGGACCGATCATCGGCGCGGTCGTCTTCTTCCTGATCCAGGATCGCTTCGGCGACCAGGGAGTCTGGTACCTCGTCGGGCTGGGTGGCGCGGCCATCGTGTTCGCCCTCTTTCTCCCGCGCGGCGTCTGGGGCTCGATCGTCGACCGCTTCGGGATCAGGCTGCTTCCCGTCGGCTACCGGCTACGCAGGGAGGATGAGGGTTGATGCGCATCACCGCCGCGGTCACCGAGAGCAAGAGTGCACCGTTCACGCTGCAGGAGGTCGAGCTCGGCGAGCTCCGCCCGGACGAAGTGCTCGTGGAAGTCGCCGCGGCGGGGATCTGCCACACCGACCTGATCTGCCGCGACCAGTGGTATCCGGTGCCGCTGCCCGCGGTGCTCGGCCACGAAGGCGCGGGCGTCGTCACGCAGGTAGGCCCCGCCGTCACGGCCGTTGTGCCCGGCGACCGCGTCGCGATGAGCTTCCACTCGTGCGGCGCGTGCCCGACGTGCCGGACCGGCCGTCCCTCCTACTGCCACGCGTTCTTCGAGCACAACTTCGCATCGTCGAGGCCCGCCGACGGCTCCAGTGCGCTGTCGCGCGACGGGCAGCCGATCCATGCGCACTTCTTCGGCCAGTCGAGCTTCGCCTCGCACGCTGTCGCGAACGAGCGCAACGTCGTCAAGCTCGACAGCGAGATCCCGCTCGAGGTGGTCGCTCCCTTCGGCTGCGGGATCCAGACGGGAGCCGGTGGCGTGCTGAACACGCTCAACGCGCCGGCCGGCAGCACGCTCGCCGTCTTCGGGACGGGCGCCGTCGGCCTCTCCGCCGTGCTGGGCGGGGTGATCGCCGGCTGCACGACGATCATCGGGGTCGACGTCAACCCGACGCGCCTCGAGCTGGCGCGAGAGCTCGGGGCGACCGACGTCGTGGACGCCCGCGAGCAGGATGCCGTCGAGGAGATCAGGCGAATCACCGGTGCCGGCGCCGACTTCAGCATCGAGGCGACCGCATCGCCTCAGGTCTGCCGGCAGGCCGTCGACTGCACCGCCCCGACCGGCGTCTGCGGGCTGATCGGGGCACCCGCATTCGGCACGGAGGTGTCGCTCGACATGAACACGATCCTCGTCGGCGGCCGCACGGTGCGGGGGATCGTCGAGGGCGACAGCGTCCCGGCGGAGTTCCTGCCGCGCCTCGTCCGGCTCTGGGAGCAGGGGCGGTTCCCCGTCGACCGGCTGATGGCCTACTACGACTTCGACCGGATCGAGGAGGCGGCACAGGACGCCGAGAGCGGCAAGGTCGTGAAGGCCGTCCTGCGCATGAGCTGATGCAAGCGTTGCGGGAGCATGCCGCCAGGTTGCTGGCCGGCAGGCTGAAATGTTCCGCAGATCGGAACGCCGTCTTGACACCTGGACACCGCGCCGCAACGCTTGCCGCGGGTCTGCCCGACGAAAGGAGATGACGTGACCACCACCGACGCCGAGGTACGCGAGGTCAAGCAGTTCATCGGAGGGGAGTGGTCGGGCGCCGCAGAGGGCGGCACCTTCGACACAAACCGCGGCTTCGCGCTCGCGCAGCAGCTCGAGTCGGGCATCGTCCACGTGAACGACCAGCCGGTCGGCGACGAGCCGCAGAGGCCGTTGGGCGGCGTCAAGGACTCCGGCTGGGGCCGCTTCGGCGGGCAGGCGGTGGTCGACGAGTTCACGGAGCTCCGCTGGATCACCGTGCAGGGTGGATCGGGGCATCCCTTCCCGTTCTGAGGGATCGATGGCCGAGATCGTCACCCTCACCGAGGCGGTGAACGGGCTCGTTCGCGATGGCGACACCATCGCGCTCGAGGGGTTCACCCACCTGATCCCGAACGCCGCCGGGCACGAGCTGATCCGCCAGGGGCGGCGCGACCTGACGCTCGTGCGCATGACCCCCGACCTGGTCTACGACCAGATGATCGGCATGGGCTGTGCGCGGAAGCTCGTCTTCAGCTGGGGCGGTAACCCGGGCGTCGGCTCGCTGCACCGCCTACGGGACGCGGTCGAGCGCGATTGGCCCATGCCGCTCGAGCTCGAGGAGCACTCGCATGCGGGCATGGCGGCCGCCTACGCCGCCGGAGCCGCGAGCCTTCCCTTCGGAGTCCTCCATGGCTACGCGGGGACCGATCTGGCCGAGCGGACGCGCGTCGCGTTCGTGACGTGCCCGTTCACCGGCGAGGAGTTGGCGGCGGTGCCCGCGCACCGTCCGGACGTCGCGATCGTGCACGCGCAGCAGGCGGACCGGCACGGCAACGTCCAGCTCTGGGGCATCGTCGGCGTGCAGAAGGAGGCCGTCCTGGCGTCTTCGCGGGCGATCGTGACGGTGGAGGAGATCGTCGACGAGCTCACGCTGCGGCCGGGTGGCGTCGTCCTGCCGGCGTGGGTGATCGACGCGGTCGTCCTGGCTCCAGGCGGGGCTCACCCGTCGTACGCACACGGCTACTACGCCCGGGACAACGAGTTCTACGTCGCGTGGGATGCCATCAGCCGCGACCGCGACACGTTCACCGCCTGGATGCAGGAGCACGTGCTGGGGGCGGTCGCTGCGTGAGCGGCGCCGTCTATACGTCTGACGAGATGATGGCCGTGGAGGCCGCGCGCCGGCTGAGAAACGACAACGTCTGCTTCGTCGGCATCGGCCTGCCGAGTCTCGCGGCGAACCTCGCACGCCGCACGCACGCTCCGGGCTGCGTGCTCATGTACGAGAGCGGGACGATCGGCGCGAAGCCGACGACTCTGCCGCTGTCGATCGGCGACGGGGAGCTCGCGGAGACGGCAGACTCCGTCGTCTCGGTACCGGAGATGTTCGCCTACTGGCTGCAGAGCGGCCGCATCGACGTCGGGTTTCTCGGTGCGGCGCAGATCGACCGGCACGGCAATCTGAACAGCATCGTGATCGGCGACTACGCGACGCCGAAGGTGCGCCTGCCCGGCGGTGGCGGCGCTCCCGAGATCGCGACGTCGGTCGCGGACGTGTTCGTAATGCTCCGCCAGTCGCCGCGCGCGTTCGTCGAGCAGCTGGACTTCAAGACGAGCCGCGGCGATCGCGTGCGCGTCGTCGTGACCGATCTGGGAATCCTCGAGCCGCGCGACGGCGAGCTGACGCTTGTGCGGGTGCACCCTGGCGTGCGCGTATCTGACGTGCGCGCCGCCACCGGTTGGAAGCTGGCGGTCGCCGACGACGTCAGCGAGACGAAGGCGCCCACCGAGACCGAGCTCGAGGCGCTGCGCATGCTCGAGACGAGGCCGCGCGAATGAGCGACATCGTCCTCCCCGACGATCCGAGCTTCGGCCCGGAGGTTCAGATCGACTATCCCGGGTACCGCTCGACGCGGCTGCGCGCGCCGAAGCACCCACTCGTCACCTCGCCGGAGGAGCTGCACGCGTTGGACGGGCCTGTCTTCAGCGACGGGGCGCTCGAGCGGTCCGACGGCGACCTGACGGCCCAACACGCCGGCGAGCCGCTCGGCGAGCGGATCGTCGTCAGCGGCCGCGTGCTCGACGAGGACGGGCGTCCGGTGCGCGGCGCGCTCGTCGAGGTGTGGCAGGCGAACGCCGCCGGCCGCTACCGGCACGAGGTCGACCGGCATCCCGCGCCACTCGACCCCAACTTCTCCGGCGCAGGGCGGATCCTCACCGACCGAGAGGGCAACTACCGCTTCGTGACGATCAAGCCCGGTGCGTACCCGTGGGGAAACCACGAGAACGCATGGCGGCCCGCGCACATCCATTTCTCGATCTTTGGGCACGCCTTCACTCAGCGCCTCGTGACGCAGATGTACTTCCCGGGCGATCCGCTGTTCGCATTCGATCCGATCTTCAACGCCGTCCGCGATCCGAAGGCGCGTGCGCTGCTCGTCTCGCGATTCGACCTCGCGACGACCACACCCGAGTGGGCGCTCGCCTACCGGTGGGACATCGTGCTGGGGCGCGGCGGCGCAGCGACGACGCCGCTGGAGCACGACGCGTGACGCTCGCCCGCACCCCTTCTCAGACCGTCGGCCCGTACTACGCGATCGGCCTCTGCCGGCGCGCCGAGAACGAGCTCGTTCCGGGCGGCGTGATGCTGAGCGGCCGCTTGCTCGACGGCGATGACCTGCCGGTCGTCGACGGCATGGTCGAGCTCTGGGACCCGTTCGGTCTTCGCTTCGCCCGGAGCGGGACCCATCCCGACGGAGCCTTCTCGTTCGTGATTGCCAAGCCCAACGCCCCGGACGGCCAAGCGCCGTTCCTCTACGTCCACGTGTTCGCGCGCGGGTTGCTCAAGCACCAGCTGACGCGGTTGTACTTCCCCGATGAGGCCGCGGCGAACACCGCCGATCCGGTACTCACGGCGGTGGAGGAGGACAGGCGCGCGCTGCTCGTCGCGGCGCAGGATGATGATGGCTTGCGCTTCGACATTCGCATGCAGGGCGATCGCGAAACGGTTTTCTTCACGGCGTGAGCCCCTTCTCGGCGATCTTCGTTCCGGACGAGCTGGCGGAGACGCTCTCGGACAGAGCGTGGCTCGCCGCGCTCCTCGACGCCGAACAGGCGCTCGTCAACGCGCAGTCGCTGGCAGGACTCGTGCCTGCCGCCGCGGCGACGGTCGTGTCCGAGGCGTTTCGCGCAGATCTCTACGACGTCCGCGCGCTCGCCGAGGAGGGTCGTGGGCCAGGCAACCCGGTTGAGCCACTCGTCCGCGCGATCCGTGCGCGGGTCGGCGATGAGTACGCCCACTTCGTCCACCGCGGCGCGACCAGCCAGGACATCCTCGACTCTGCTGCGATGCTCGTCTCGCAACGGGCGCTGCGGTTCGTCGACGGAGAGCTCGAACGCGTCGCGAATGCGTGCGCCGCGCTCGCCGACGGGCACCGGCTGTCGGTGATGGCCGGTCGGACGCTCCTCCAGCAAGCGGTCCCGACGACGTTCGGGCTGAAGGCGGCCGGGTGGCTGCTCGGGATCGTCGAGGCCCGCGCTCAACTTGCGGCCGTCGCGGAGGCACTCCCTGCGCAGCTCGGCGGCGCGGCCGGAACGCTGGCGGCCCTCGGCGGAGACGGGCTGGAGGTACTTCGGCTCTACGCGGCCGAGCTCGACCTGCGCGAGCCTCCGCTGCCGTGGCACACGATCCGAACGCCCACCGCTCTCCTCGCCGGGGCGCTCGCGACCGAGGCGGGCATCGTGGCGAAGGTCGCCGGCGACGTCGTGCTCCTCGCGCAGACGGAGGTGGACGAGGTGCGCGAGGCCGAAGGAGGCTCGTCGTCGACGATGCCGCACAAGCGAAACCCGACGAATGCGATCCTCGCGATCGCATGTGCCCGCCACGCCCGCGCCAACGCGGGGATCCTCCTCGAGAGCGTCGCGCAGGAGCACGAGCGGGCGGCGGGCGCGTGGCACGCCGAGTGGGCTGCGCTCTCGAGGGCGCTCGCCGCGGCAGGCGGCGCAGCAGCCGCGCTGCGCCGTTCGCTCGACGGGCTCGAGGTCGACACAGTGCGCATGCGCGCAAACCTGGGGGACGAGACGCTGTCGGAGGCGCGCCGGTTCGGGATCGATGCGGCGGGGCCGGAGGACTACCTGGGCTCGGCAGGCGCGTTCGTCGACCGCGCGCTCGGGCAGCACCGCGGATGAGCGGCACGATCGTGCTCTGCGGATCCCTCGGCTCGACCTCCGCGATGTGGGACGGGCAGCGACCCGCGCTCGCGGGACGTCGGGTCGTTGCCGTGGAGCATCCCGGTCACGGCGGCGCTCCGGTCGACTGGGTGGTCGACGTCGGCGGCCTCGCTGCGGGGGTGCTCGACGAGGTGGGCGACCGGACGTTCTCGTTCGTCGGTCTTTCGCTCGGCGGCGCCGTCGGGATACGGCTTGCTCTGGACGCGCCGGAGCGCATCGAGAAGCTCGTCCTGGCGTGCACGTCTGCCCGGTTCGGCGAGCCCGCACACTGGCTCGACCGGGCGGCGACCGTGCGGGCAGGCGGGCTCGAGGCAATCGCCGACGCTGTAATCGCCCGCTGGTTCACGCCGGCCTTCGCCGACCGAGAGCGCTACCGGCAGCTCCTTCTCTCGGTCGACCGCGAGGGGTACGCACGCTGCTGCGAGGCAGTGGCACGGTGGGACGCGCGCGACGAACTGGGCGCGATCGTCGCACCGACGCTCGTCGTCTCGGCGGCGGACGACCCATCCACGCCGCCGCCCGACGGCGAGCTGATCGCGTCACACATCCCGGGAGCGCGTCACGTCGTCATCGACCGCGCCGCACACCTTGCGAACGTCGAGCGTCCGGAGGAGTTCAACCGACTGCTGGAGGAGCATCTGTGACCGACGAAGAGGGAATGCGTGTGCGCCGCGAGGTGCTCGGCGACGAGCACGTCGACCGCGCCGTCGAGCGCACGACCGAGTTCACCGCCGACTTCCAGGATCTGATCACGAGGTATGCGTGGGGCGGGATCTGGGCTCGTCCCGGCCTCGACCGCAAGACGCGCAGCTGCATCACGCTGACCGCGCTGACTGCGCTCAACCATCACGAGGAGCTCGAACTGCACGTGCGCGCCGCGCTCCGCAACGGTCTGACACCGGACGAGATCAAGGAGGTGCTGCTGCAGTCGGCGATCTACTGCGGCGTGCCCGCCGCCAACCGCGCGTTCGCGATCGCTGCTCTAGTGCTGGCCGACTCGTGAAGCGTCAACGGACCCAGGTCGCGGTGGTCGGCGCGGGGCCGGCGGGCCTGACGCTCGCCCAGCTCCTGAACACCGAAGGGATCGAGTCCGTCGTGCTCGAGAACCGCAACCGCGAGTACGTCGAGGCGCGCATTCGCGCAGGCGTGCTCGAGCAAGGGACGGTCGAGTTGCTCGAGCGGGCCGGGGTAGCCGACCGATTGCGCCGCGAAGGGATCGTGCACGGTGGCATTTACCTCCAGTTCGACGGCGAGCGACATCACGTGCCGATGAGCGAGTTGACCGGCGGCCGCAGCATCGTCGTCTACGGCCAGACCGAGGTCGTGAAGGACTTGATCGGCGCCCGGCTCGCCGCGGACCTGCCGCTCCGTTTCGAGGTCGCGGACGTCTCCGTGCATGACTTCGAGGGCGACGAGCCGTACGTGCTGTTCAGCCACGGCGGCGAGGAGCAGCGTCTCGATTGCGACGTGGTCGCCGGTTGCGACGGTTTCCACGGTGTGTGCCGCCCCGCGATCGAAAAGGTGCTTCGCACCTATTCGCGCGAGTATCCGTACGCGTGGCTGGGCATCCTCGCGCAGGCGCCGCCGTCGACGGACGAGCTCGTCTACTCGCACCACGAGCGTGGATTCGCCCTGCTCAGCCTGCGCTCGCCGACGCTCAGCCGCCTCTACATCCAATGCCGCCCGGACGAGGACATCGCGGAGTGGCCGGACGAACGGATCTGGGGGGAGCTGCAGGCGCGGACCGCCGTCGAGGGCTGGACGATCAACGAGGGGCCCATCCTCGAGAAGGGGATCACCGGCATGCGCAGCTTCGTCGCCGAGCCGATGCAACACGGCCGACTGTTCCTCGCGGGCGATGCGGCCCACATCGTCCCGCCGACGGGCGCGAAGGGCCTGAACCTCGCCGCACACGACGTGCGCGTACTCGCCGACGCGCTGATCGACTGGTACGGCACAGGGAGCCGAGACGCGCTGGATGCGTACTCGACCGACTGCCTCCGCCGGGTCTGGCGTGCGGAGCACTTCTCCTGGTGGATGACGTCGATGCTTCATCGCTCGCCGAATGGGGACGAATTCGAGGAGAAGCTGCAGCTCTCCCAGTTGCGGTACGTGACGACGTCGAAGCACGCTGCGACGAGCCTGGCGGAGAACTACGTCGGGCTCGAGCGCGTGTAAGAGCGATCCGAGGAGGCTCGAGATGCAGCAGGAGACGGCAACCACCTCGACGGCGGGCAGACGGAGCTCGCCGCCCTTCCGCGCGGATCACGTCGGGAGCCTGTTGCGACCTCCGCGGCTATTGCAGGCACGCGCCGACCTCGAGGCCGGGCGGATCGATGCCGCGGAGCTGCGCGGCATCGAGGACGACGCGATTCGCGACGTCGTGCGCAAGCAGGAGCAGGTCGGCCTGCAATCGGCGACCGACGGCGAGTTCCGCCGTTCGTCGTGGCACATGGACTTCATCTACAGGCTCAACGGCGTCAGCAGGACGGCCGGTCACATCGCCGTGAAGTTCCGAAACCCTGACGGTGACATCGAGTTCACGCCCGCGGCGCTGCATGTCGACAGCAAGGTCGGCCTGTCGGAGACGATCTTCGGCGACGACTTCCTCTGGCTACGGGAGACCGTAACGCGTGCGCGCCCCAAGCTCACGATCCCGTCGCCGAGCATGGTCCACTACCGAGCAGGCCGGGCGGCGATCGACCAGCTCGTGTACCCGGATCTCGACTCCTTCTGGCGCGATCTCACCGCCGCCTACGCGGAGGAGGTGCGGCGGCTGGGCGAGCTCGGCTGCACGTACCTGCAGCTCGACGACACGAGCCTCGCGTACATGAACGACCCGCAGCAGCGCGAGTACGTCGCGTCGATCGGCGGCGACCCGGAGCGCCAGCACATCGAGTACATCCGCCATATCAACGAGGCGCTCTCCGACCGCCCCGACGGGATGACCATCACCACGCACATGTGCCGCGGGAACTTCCGATCCTCCTGGGCGGCGGAAGGAAGCTACGACTTCGTCGCCGAGGCGCTCTTGAACGAGCTCCAGGTCGACGGCCTCTTCATGGAATGGGACGACGAGCGCTCAGGGGGGTTCGAGCCGCTCCGGTTCCTGCCAAAGGGGTCGAAGCAGGTCGTGCTCGGCCTGGTCACGACCAAGCGCGGCGAGGTCGAAGCGAAGGAC